>DAIDLK010000031.1 GCA_027449525.1 Legionellaceae bacterium
AATTTTTATCCAATGCACTATAGTAAAATAAGTAATCTTCGTCAATTTTTTTACGGTGGCTTGTGTATGCGTAGACTCGGCAGCGGGTGGGTAGTATGGTGTTTTTCTGCTCATTTGTTTGCTTTTCCTTGTTATCTAACGGTTATTAAGCAAAATTGCTGGAAAGATTACGCAGTGACCGTCACCATGTATGATGCCGCAACAGAAAAAAAATTGAGCGTGGCTCAGCTCGAGGCTGATGAATTATGGACGCGGATAAAATTCGAATGTCAGCCAAAGCATTCGCTAAATTTTGTCGCTCAATTTTCTCCCGCAGTCTGGGAAGGTGAGGAAAACAAGATGTATCCGGGAAAACGAAATTGGTTCTTACCGGAAACGATTACCCCTAACGTGTTGGCCTGGAATGTTCAAATTTGTTTTCCAACGGATTTTTCCACGGTCCCTTTGCCGGCAAAAGTGGAAAGTGAATGCACTTGCGATGCGAGTGTTGTACCAAAAATTAACGATTGAGATCATCACGACAAGTCTTATAACACCCTTTTTTTGCGAGACTTGTTTGTCATATTGGCTTAGTCTATGCTGTTAAATGTTATATTGATGAAATACTTTCAGGAGAAAAAGAATGAAAAAGGTTCTTGGTTCGTTGTTAATGCTGACAAGTTTATTAGCGATAAGTCCTATTTCTATGGCTTACACAATGGATAATATGACGAATGATGCATCCGATGTTGTTAACGGCACGGTGGATGCCACCAAAGATGTTGGCCGTGCCACCAGCAAAGCCATTGAGTCCACCGGTAAAGCAACGAAAGACGTGTTTCAATAATCAATTCGTTCCTGTTTCACTCAATTTTCCGCGGCTAGTCCGCGGTTTTTTTTGCCCCCTCTCTTCTGCCTTCTTTATAACCTATTAGGTCGCTTTTTGCTTGACTAACTTGCGATTCTTGCTCTATAGTGTTAATAAGTGGGATAAACTAGTAAAAAAGTGGATAATTGTGGGAAATTATCCTGACTAGGGGGTAACATGTTTCGTGGCATTAATGCGATCACAGTCGATGGAAAAGGGCGTTTTGCCGTCCCGGCTCGTTATCGTGATACGCTAGGCGAGCATGTGGTGCTAACTATCGATACCGAAGAAAAATGTTTGCTACTCTACCCCCTCAGCTCCTGGCAAGTCATTGAACAAAACCTGCAGCGCCTTCCAAGTTTTAATGCTGTTTCACGGCGCATACAGCGTCTGTTGATTGGCCATGCTACGGATGTACAGTTGGATGGTAGTGGACGCATACTGTTACCTGCGTTATTAAGGGATTACGCTGGTTTGCAAAAACACACTGTACTGATTGGGCAAGGTAATAAATTTGAGTTGTGGGATGAAGGGTGTTGGCAAGAACGTCGCCAGCAATGGCTGGAAGAGGAATCGGCAACTGACCGTGTGCCAGACGAAATGAAAACCTTTTTTTTGTGATAGAGGCAACCATGCAAGGTAATCATCAAGCTGTTCTCCTACACGAAGCCATCGCAGGACTTCAGGTTCAGCCAGCAGGCATTTACGTGGATGGTACGTTTGGGCGCGGCGGACATGCCGGCGCTATTTTAGCTCAACTGGGTCCGGCGGGGCGATTAGTGGTAATAGACAAAGACTTAACGGCCATTGAAGTAGCCACGCAACGTTTTAGCCAAGACCAACGAGTACAGATTGTTCATGATTCCTTTGCCAACCTCAATAAAGTTGCGCATCAACTTGGTTTCGTAGGCCAGATCAATGGAATAGTATTGGATCTTGGTGTATCGTCTCCGCAGCTAGATAACCCTGAACGCGGGTTTAGTTTTTTACAAGATGGTCCGCTGGACATGCGCATGGATCACACGCAGTCTCTCGATGCACAACAAATAGTTAATCAATTCAGTGCGGAAGAGTTAGCGACGCTGTTTAAACGTTACGGCGAAGAGCGTTTTGCGCGGCGTATTGCTAAGGCCATTGTCACCGCGCGTGAAGCAGAGGGTCCCATTCAAACTACCACGCGACTAGCTGAAATTGTTAAGCAAGCCAACCCGCAATGGGAAAAGCACAAGCATCCTGCAACGCGTGTTTTTCAAGCCATTCGTATTAAGGTTAATCATGAATTAGATGATCTAACGTTTGGTTTAGCGCAGGCGCTTAACGTATTAGCTATTGGTGGTCGGCTAGTGGTGATTAGTTTTCATTCGCTCGAAGATCGTTTAGTGAAACAGTTTATGCGTAAAGCAGCGCTGGGTGATGAATTGCCGGTTGGCGTTCCAGCGCTTGCCTCAGACATTAAAAAAACCTTTAAGTGTGTAGGTAAAGCAATCAAAGCCTCTCTAGCTGAACTGCAGAGGAATACTCGCGCTCGGAGTGCTGTGCTGAGAATAGGGGAGAAAATAGCATGAATGCTGCAGCGAAAATGATTCATCAAAGTAGTGTTTTTCAGGGACAATGGACTAACGTTCGTCTTTCAAGGCAGGTTGGTGTGAAAAGTGTTCTGGTCGTTCTCCTGCTCATTAGTGCATTGGCTGTTATTTATATCACCAACATGACCCGTTTCACCTGTGGTCAATTGGAGCAGGCAGAAGATAGGGCGCACCAATTGCGTATAGAGCATGGTCAATTGCTGCTCGAGCAAGCTAGTTTATTGAATCCAGAGCGCTTGGAGCGTATTGCCAAACAACGTCTTCACATGACCGTACCGTTGTCACAACACGCTTATTTGTTACGCTCAAAATGAGCGATAAGCTATCAAGGCGGTTTATTGCGGTTGCGTTTTTTTTTGCTCTCGTGTTGACGCTACTATTGTGGCGCATGGTGGTGTTAACGGTACTTGATCGGTCTTTTTTGCAACACCAAGGTGATGCACGTAGTTTGCGTATTGTTGATATTCCTGCCTTTCGAGGGATGATTTTCGATCGCAATGGTGCCACCCTGGCCGCTAGCACGCCCGTTGAATCAATTTGGGTTGATCCGCGTCTCTTCAAGCCAACCCCCCCGCAATTGCAGCAGTTGTCACGTTTGTTGCAATTGCCGCCAAAGCAACTATCTCAACGACTGCACGCAATGCATCAACGTGGATTTGTTTATTTAAAGCGCCAGTTACCGCCTTCAGTGACTCAATCGATTGCTGCACTGAATATTCCAGGATTGCACTTCCAGGCTGAATTTAAGCGCTATTATCCAGACGCTGAGAGTGTGGCGCAATTATTGGGATTCACTAATATTGATGATGATGGCATTGAGGGTTTAGAGTTGGCTTTTCAAGAGTGGTTAGTTGGCGTCCCAGGTAAACGGCGCGTCTTAAAAGATCGCACAGGCCAAGTGATTGATGATTTAGGCATTGTGCAGCAATCGCGCCCTGGGCGTGATCTGCAACTTAGCATTGACCGGCGCATTCAATTCTTGGCTTACCAGGAGTTAACAAAAGCCTTAAGTGAATTTAAAGCAAAATCTGGCTCGGTCGTGGTGTTAGATACGCAGCATGGGGAGATTTTGGCGGTGGCCAATGCTCCTTCGTTTAATCCAAATGCTCGAACCGGTTACAGCGTGGAACGTTATCGCAACAAAGCAATTACCGATGCTTTTGAGCCGGGCTCAGTGATTAAACCGTTTAGCATCGCTAGTGCGTTAGAGAGTGGTCACTATCAACCCAGCACGGTGATTGATACCAACCCCGGTTGGATGGTGGTGCAGGGGCATATGATTCGTGATGTTCATCAGTATGGCATTCTGGACGTGCGTGGTGTGTTGCAACACTCAAGTAATGTAGGTGTAAGTAAAATGGTTTTGAGCAGTCCACCTGAGCAATTGATTCAACTTTTATTACGTGCTGGCGTGGGAACGCGCACCGAAAGTGGTTACCCAGGGGAGAGTGAAGGAACGCTGATAAAAGCAAAAGAAGCAAATCCATTCGTATTAGCCACCTTGAGTTTTGGTTATGGCTTATCCGTAACGTCGCTGCAACTCGCTAAAATGTACAGTATTTTTGCTAATTCAGGGCGTTTAGTACCAATTCGATTTGTTCATGATGAGTCGGCCGAGCCAGGCAGCCAGGTGTTGAGTGCACGTATTGCGCACCAAGTATTGGATATGCTGGAGTACGTAGTGAACGAGGGAACTGGGATTCCTGCGCAAGTGCAGGGCTATCGTGTGGCAGGAAAAACCGGTACAGCTCGAATGGCTGGAAAAAAAGGCTACACTGAACGGCGTTATATTGCCAGTTTTGTGGGTATCGCCCCGGTCTCAAATCCAAAATTAGTGGTGGCAGTAGTGATTAATGAACCGAGTTTATCCAGCTATTATGCGAATCAAGTGGCAGCACCCTTATTTGCCAAGGTGATGGGGGCCGCCTTACGAATTTTAGCCATCGAGCCGGATGGCTCAAGGGCGCAGGGAGCGGCATGAAATTAGCAACCTTACTCGAACCTTGGTTGACTCTTGAAACCGACCTAGTCGTGACTGGTTTGCAACACGATAGTCGACTAATTACACCAGGTGATTTATTTGTCGCATTCCCAGGTGCCGCGTTTGACGGGCGAGATTTTATTCAGCAAGCAGTCCAAGTAGGTGCAGTGGCTGTGGTGTACGAACCACAGCATGCACCTGATTTATCGCTGATGAGCATACCTTGTATCGCTTTGCCGGGTTTAGCACAACAACTGGGCCAATTAGCCAGTCGTTTTTATGCGAATCCAAGTCAACAATTAAGCGTGATTGGCGTGACCGGCACTAACGGAAAAACTACTATCGCGTTTCAATTAGCGCAGGCATATGAGCACTTAGCTTGCCCGTCAGCTTACATCGGTACGTTAGGCATTGGCGCTTGTGAGGCTTTGCTGCCACTGCGTAATACCACGCCTGATGCGCTAACCTTACAACGTGCTTTTTCACAAATGCACACCCAGGGCATCCAAGTTGTTTGTATGGAAGTATCCTCCCATGCACTGGATCAAGGACGTGTTACAGCCATCGCGTTTAAGCACGCGGTGTTCACTAATTTAACGCATGATCACCTTGATTACCACCATACGCTGCAGTCTTATGCTGAAGCGAAGGCCAAGTTGTTTGCTATGCCAATGCTTCAAAATGCCATCATTAATGGTGATGATGAGGTTGCTGACTTAATGGAAGCGCAATTATCCAACCAAACGCGCTGTATACGTTATGGACTTCATGCAAATAATTTACACGTTCGTGCTGATGCTATTTCTTCGAACATGACAGGTAGCTTGTTTACTATTCACTCCCCTTGGGGTGAATTTGTTGTAAAGACGCGTGCTCTGGGTGAATTTAATATTTACAACAGTCTGGTGGCTAGTGGTTGTGATGCCGCTTCAACCACGGCGATCATGCCACAATTAATCGCCTCGCCTGGGCGGATGCAGATTGTGCACACGCAACCGGTGGTCATTGTCGATTACGCGCATACCCCTGATGCGTTAGAGAACGTGCTAAAAACGCTCACTGCGCTCAAACAAGCGAGTTTAATTGTGGTGTTTGGTTGTGGCGGTGATCGTGATAAAACTAAGCGGCCATTAATGGGAGCGATTGCTTGCCGGTATGCTGATAGGGTTATCTTGACGAATGATAATCCTCGCACAGAAGCACCCGAAGCAATTGTGCAGGACATCCAAGCTGGCATGACTGAGACAAACAACGTTTCGGTCTGCTTGGATCGTCAACAGGCGATTCAGCTCGCGTTGCAACTTGCCAGGGCGGACGATTTAATTTTAATTGCCGGCAAAGGGCATGAAAATTACCAAGAAATAGGCCATGAACGATTGACATTCTCAGACCAAGCCGTGGTAAAAGATTGTTTCCAAAATTAAACCAAAAAAGTAGGGTTTCTTGGGTCAAACGCGGGCATTTCGTCAGGTTCACCCGTGGTTGTTGATTGAGTTGGAAGACGTGGAGCATTCGCTTTAAAGCGCTGCATACAGGCTTTAAAGCGCGTCAGGGGTTCATTGCTGGTGCTGGCTACTAGGCTTGGTAATGCGTCTAACAAGGGGAGTAGATCAGCGCGATTTTGGTTGGCCGCAATCAGAAGATGGCACCCGGCGTTTAGCGCCTGCACGGCACGTGTGGTTAGATCACCAATATCAGCACCTTTCATACCTAAACAATCGCTGATGATAAGCCCTTGGAAGTTTAATTCGCCGCGTAGGATGTGTTGTAACCATTGTACCGAGTAACCGGCGGCAAACTCAGGATCAACCTGGCTATAAATCACGTGTGCCGGCATAAGAGCATCTAAAACGCCCTGTTGAATAAGCGTCGCAAACGGTTTTAGATCGCTTTCACGTAATTCGCTAAGTGATTTGGTATTAATAGGCAATTGTAAGTGAGAATCGGCAGCACAGGAGCCGTGGCCAGGAAAATGCTTGCCCGTAGCCGGCATACCGGCGGCGTGCATGCCGTGAACGTAAGCTAGCGCAAGTTCACTGACCGCATTTGGATCCGCATGAAACGCACGATCAAGCCCTGCAATCACTGGACTGATTGGATTGTGCAAATCGAGCACAGGTGCAAAGCTGCTATCGATGCCACACGCCAGAAGATCTTGTGCCATAAGCTCACCGTAGCGTCTTGCCATGGCGATTCCAGTGGCCTGGTGTTCCTGGTAGATTTCGCCGTGCGCACGGGCGGACATTAAGGCTCGACAACCTAAGCGTTGAATCCGTTGAATAAAGCCGCCCTCGTGATCGATCGCGATGAATAATTCGGGCCTTAGTTGATGAATTTCTGCCGTCAACTGCAACAGTTGACGACGATTTTGAATATTGCGGCTAAAAAATAACACGCCAGCCACTTCTGAGTGTAGAAGTAAGTCACGGTCTTGGTCTGTGAGTCTGTGCCCAGGTATATCGATGATAACTCTATTGGGCATGACGATCATCCTCTAAATAAAGTGGTGCGCCCGGAAGGATTCGAACCTCCGACCCCCTGGTTCGTAGCCAGATACTCTATCCAACTGAGCTACGGGCGCATCGCATTGGCGGAGAGAGAGGGATTCGAACCCTCGATGAGATTTTGTCCCATACTCCCTTAGCAGGGGAGCGCCTTCGACCACTCGGCCATCTCTCCAATCAATGGTCGGAGAGTATACCAGTAAACCTGGTTACGTCAAATGGATTCGTTGATTTTGATGTTAAAATTTTAAAATTTGAGGTATGGTACGTGTTATTTAGTACAGGTCTTCAGTGGGAGGGATGATGAAGAAAACGTCAAACGCAGTCAGTAAAGCGGTGTATGTGGTGGATGGAAATCGAACGCCGTTTTTAAAAGCCAAAGGCTTCGGTGCGTTTAGTGCGAGTGACTTAGCCGTTGCGGCAGGCAGGCCGTTATTATTAAGACAATCATTTCCACCAAGTGCGCTGGATGAGGTCATATTAGGCTGCGCTATGCCCAGTCCTGACGAAGCGAATGCAGCGCGAGTCGTCGCGTTACGCTTAGGGTGTGGTGAAAGGGTGCCGGCGTTCACGGTAATGCGTAACTGCGCGTCTGGTTTACAAGCTATTGATAGTGCTATGGGACACATTGCAAGTGGAAAGAGTCACTTGGTGCTCGCCGGCGGTATGGAAGCGATGAGCCGTGCACCAATTTTATTGAATGATCAAATGGCTAACTGGTTGGCACGTTGGTTAGCAGCAAAGTCTGTGATGCAACGAGCGAGTTTATTGGTGCAGTTGCGCCCCGCTTATTTTGCCCCAGTTATTGCTCTGCTGAGGGGTCTTACGGATCCAATCGTTGGGTTTAATATGGGCCAAACCGCCGAGGAATTAGCTTTTCGCTTTCAAATTACGCGCGAAGCCATGGACGAGTACGCAAATGAAAGTCATTTGCGTTTGGCACGTGCCTATGTTGAGGGACGCATGACAGAGGTAACACCAATCATTGATAACAAAGGCAGCGTTTCGATTGAGGATGACGGTGTTCGTGCTGATTCAAGTGTTGAAAAATTAGCACAATTAAAACCTTTTTTTGATAAAAAATACGGGATGGTTACAGCCGGTAATAGTTCGCAAATTACTGACGGTGCGGCTTTACTCATACTAGCGAGTGCAGATGCCGTGCAGAAATACAATCTGCCGGTAGTCGGCCGTATTGTTGATTCGCATTGGGCTGGCTTAGATCCCTGCCAAATGGGTTTAGGACCTGTGCATGCCGCGACGCCTTTAATGATTAGGAACGGACTCACATCAGACGATTTTGTGCATTGGGAAATTAATGAGGCGTTTGCCGCCCAAGTATTAGCCTGCTTAGCCGCTTTTGATAGTGATGAGTATTGCCAAAATCATTTTGGTTTAAAAAAGGCGATAGGTGCGCCCTCACGGATGGTGTTAAATCCCGATGGAGGAGCGATTGCGGCAGGTCACCCTATTGGTGCGAGTGGGGCACGAATTTTGCTGCATGGTTTAGCTCGACTGAAAGAACATCCTCTGGGCGCGCGTGCCATGGTATCGATTTGTATTGGCGGCGGGCAAGGTGGGGCCATGATTCTAGAACGTGTAAGTGAGGTAGCATAACATGACAAATTATACCCATTGGCAATTAGAGATAGACGCACAGCAGATTGCCTGGCTTGCAATTGACCGCGCCAATGCGAGCGTGAATAGCATGAACGATGAGGTGTTAGATGAATTAAATAGCCTCTTGCAGGATGTGAGCAAACTTACGCAACTGAAGGGCTTGATTATTCATTCGGCTAAAGAAAAGGGTTTTATTGCGGGCGCCGACATTCGAGTGTTAGCTGAGTTGGATTCGGCGGATAAAGCGATTGATTTTTTACGTAAGGGTCAAGCGGTCTTTGCGCGCCTAGAAGCATTAACCTTGCCAACCGTAGCGTTGATCAATGGTTTTTGTATGGGTGGGGGACTAGAGCTTGCTTTAGCCTGTCGTTATCGTATTGCAACCGACTCGGAACAAACCCTACTCGCTTTACCCGAAATACTGTTGGGTTTTCATCCAGGATGGGGTGGCATGGTGCGTTTGCCGCGTTTGATTGGCGG
>DAIDLK010000032.1 GCA_027449525.1 Legionellaceae bacterium
CATTATACGAGTATCATTGGTCGGGTGAATCAGCACGCACTCGATGCGATTAACGTATTGTTTTAAGTCATGACGAAACGGATTGCTGCGTACGAAAACAGTCATCCGCTGCGCGACTAAATTGTTGGCGCGTGCTTTTTCACTGACTCGTGCGGCATGACTGCTAATAGCCTGTGCCAAATCACTAAAGTGCGTTTGCATTGTTCCAAAACTTTTAGACGACAAAATCGATTGTTTCAGCGGCGTATCGATTAAACCAGCACAAGCCGTGCCCTGCAACTCCATAATGGTACGCATCATCATGACGTTGTATTGGTTTTTGAATTGCTGTGGATTGACCTGCGCTAAAGCAGCGGCAGTTTTAATACCCTGTCTCGTCAGTTTCATGGACCATTGCCGACCAACGCCCCAAATATCGCCAACCTCAATCTCAGCTAACCAATGCCGTTCTTCCGTAATATCAAATACCGGGATGTTTAATCTTCTTTTTGCCACAAAATTGGCTGCTTTCGCCAACGTTTTGGTAGGACCAATGCCAATTGAGGTTGGAATACCAACACAACGCGCTATTTTTTGTTGCAATCGAAGACAGAAAGCATACTGCTGTTGCCTTGGTAGCGATCTTAGATCAAGGAATGCTTCGTCGATAGAATAAATTTCAACTTGCGGCCAGGATTCCTCGATCACGCTCATCACGCGTTGCGATAAATCACCATATAGGGTGTAATTTGAAGAAAACACCGCGATTGAGTGTTTTTTTAGCAAGGATTGTATTTTAAAAACAGGCTCTCCCATGTTAATACCGAGCCTTTTCGCTTCATTAGAGCGTGCTATCACGCAGCCATCGTTATTACTCAATACCACAATCGGTGCATAGCGTAAGTCAGGGCGAAATAAGCGCTCACAGGAGGCATAAAAATTATTGCAATCAATTATAGCAAACGTCATTAAAAGAGCGACCGAATGGTGTGAACGACAACCCCCCAAATCACACACTCCAGTGCTTCCGTAATCGTTATTGGTTGATAGTGGTCATTTTCAGGCACTAATTGAATGCGACCCGTTTTGAGCGAGAGACGTTTTACTGTAAGTTCACCGTTGACCGCCGCAATGACAATACGACCATGCGTTGCTTCAAGGCTACGATCAACCACAAGTAAATCGCCATCGGCAATCCCTGCATTGATCATGGAGTCCCCAGCAGCACGTAGAAAAAATGTCGCGTGCGGATGCGCAATCAGATGCTGGTTCAGATCAAGAAACGACTCAATGTAATCATCAGCGGGGGAAGGAAAACCGGCGCGCACTTTGCACGCATACAAAGGTAATTTAAACGACCGACGCTCGCTCAAAAAGCGTTGAATTTCATCAACACGTGATAACGGAACCCGCAGTGGTTTCGTCGCTTCTTGATATTTTCCTAAACCTTTTGGACGACCCGCATTGGCTCTAGCTCCTCCATGTGGTGGCATAACAGACCTACTTGATTAGTGTGCATTAATCAAAACTATACGCTATGACCACTGATAAAGCAATGAACTTGTCACCTTATTTTATACGATATTTTGTACAAAAAATTGACTTGACTATCCAAATAAACTAGAATTAGGGACTGTTTTTGGTATCGTGTAACCAAAAGATGAAATCCACCACGCTAACAAACTGTATAAAAATACAGGCTAATGGTAATCCATCAGAAGCCCCCTCTATTTTACCTGTCACCGTACCTCTGGATGAATCGGCTGTTATGGCAAACAACGCAGCTGATTTAATTGTATTCTCTGAACCGTACCATGCCATTGAATTAATCATCATTCCCGATCGTTATATCAATGACTTCGAAGTCTTACAAACCATTCAAACAAGAGATAACGCTTACAAAATAAAACAGCGCGGTGGGATTGTTATGGCAGCTGCTGACGCAGAAATCATCGTGAATAATAAGTTACTACCAGAAATAGTATTAGAAAAAGTTTATAAAATTTCTACTATTCGGCACGGATTTTTAACCGAAGCAGTTGATCCTTGTAAAGACCTACTCATCAAGCTAGCCCAGTGTTGTGTTACGGTTAATGCACCTTTAACTGAAATCACGATTCGTTGTTGTCACGGCGCCGGATCACTCGATAACGGGTTGTTTGAACCGTCTAAAAATCAATTGATCGGACATCTAGGTGACACGATCGTATTGAGTGAAAAAGGCCAGGCCGCCTCTCGAGCATTCTTAAATGGAAGAATAGAGGCGAAAAAAACCAATGACGATAACTATTATTATTTCAAACGATTATCGATTCGAACACAGACTTATACAACTCAAAATGTTACCTTACTTGACAGTAACAGCCCTAATGTACTCTACGACATGCGCATAACACTGGATAGCTTACCGGAACTCAAGCATTTGTCTGTCAAATCTTACTATGGAGTCGTCAATCCTGTTCCAGAGGAAAAACAACCACCCACTCGTATGGGGCAATGGTTTTCTCGCGATCGGCCACCGGCTTTTTTTCACCCTAAAGCAGTGAGATTACTACCTTCATCAAACGAAACAACAGCAGACGTTTCTTTCCCATAAAACAATTTATTTTCTGGGCTGATGTTGCGGTAGCTCTTCTGCATCAGGCTCTTTAAATACAGCCACCCGAGTTGCTTTATAAAATCGATTCGGAGGATTTTGCGAAGCACCTCTTTGCTCCGCCGGTAACAGCATAGCCGCATCACTACCAAGGGGATAGGGCGCTAGGGGACCATAATACCCCTTGATCAATAAATCAGGCACTTTTACCCTTAACTCACCATCTTCACGCAGCGTATTGGCTAACATGACAAGAGGATTACTCGCGCGCCTGGCACCTACAGGTAAGTAAGAGTTACCTTCTAGCGCATGCGACTCTCTTGTCTTTAACTCATATAATTTATTTTTCATTTCCGACTGATAAGCACCTGTTTGCATCCTCGCATGGAGTTCGGGTAACTCGTTAAGTGGCGTGCGACTGAAATGAGTCACCAGATTATTAATGGCCGTTGCATCATCTTCAGATGGCGGCTCTGCACCATCAACACGTGCCACCGAAAGTTCGTTTTCATCAACCGCAGGTCTATCTCCTGCACCAAAACACTGGCGTATAACCAATTCGCGCAAACAATACGGACCTTCAGAAGAAGAGCAACAAGCCCTGGCTAATTGATCTATTCGTAAGCAAAATTGTTCGGAAAATTCCGAAGAAGAGTGCATAAGTGTTGATAATTTATAAATAGAGCGCAGATGAAGTGCATTCATTTGTTCTTGAGTCATCAACTCAAGTTCCTCTGTTGTTAAAACAATGGCAAAGCCGTTGCGTTGTTCATGTGCCTTGTCACGCAGCACAATGCCTGATTTTACTTCTTCATCGGAGGACCATTCTGCTTGGCGAACAAGACACACCTCACCCTCTTTTCCATTTAATTCATCAGAGTCAAGATCGTAGTTAATTTCTCGGATCATTTCAGTAACAATTGCATCTTTTATGGTAGTTAAGGACGACTGGTTGCTAAAAATAAATTCAAGTGCTTTTAAAATAAGGGGAAAATCCTGAGGTAAATGGATAGCTTCGGTGTCTTCTGTTAACTTAATTTTCGCTTCAAGCACTGTAAATAGTTCTTTAGTGCTTTTCGCTTTATAGTTATGATTTAACGATTTGGTGTATTCCGGATTAATAAATAACAATAAACTGTCTTCGAATAGGTTTCTTTCTTCAGCATTTAGTGTTACTTCCTGATTAGCAACCAATGCTGTCTTAAATTTTTCCAACAAATCCGAAATGCTCTTTCTTAAATCTTTAGTTAATGCTTTATAACTAGTTTGTTTGAACCCCATTGGGCTGATAATCTGAGATTTCAGCATGAAATTAAGTGACCGCTCATAATTGTCACTTCCGCCAACTTGCAATGCGTCAGGATGTTCGGAAATTATTTGTATTAGCGCTTGCGTTAATGAATTCAAGCGAGAATATTCGTAAGCATAACAATGCATTGCTTGATAGTCTGATGCCTCAGGTCTATGCCTCCTTCGTCGGTCTTTTTCAAATTTGATGATAGGATGCATCTCTCAACCTTTATAGAGTAGATACCTATCTTAACCATAGTCCAAGCCATTTTTTTTGCAACAAATTGGCCTAGGAGTAATTTTCCTTTTACATTATACTATTCACCTCAATCAGTAAGCCCTATAGGAGCTGCTAATGCACGCTGAGCAACACCACTTTCCAACCCAACAACTTACGGTCGACGGCACAATTTATCACTATTACAGTTTAAAGCATGCGGAGGAACATGAGTTTAACGGCATTAGCCGGCTGCCCTACTCACTAAAGGTATTGTTTGAGAATTTATTACGCTTCGCCGACGGCGTCACGGTCACACGACAGGATATTCAAGCATTAGCTGATTGGGTGACTACGCAACAATCGACGCATGAGATAGCTTACCGTCCAGCACGAGTGTTAATGCAAGATTTCACTGGCGTACCAGCCATTGTTGATTTAGCCGCCATGCGCGAAGCTATCGTAACGCTGAACGGCGATCCCAATAAAATTTCGCCGTTATCTCCAGTCGATTTAGTGATTGACCATTCAGTGATGGTTGATTACTTTGCTACCAACCATGCAATGCAAGACAATACTGCTGTAGAAATTCAACGCAACCACGAGCGCTATGAGTTTTTACGCTGGGGGCAAAACGCGTTCACTAACTTTCGCGTGGTGCCGCCTGGAACCGGTATCTGTCACCAAGTTAACCTAGAATACTTAGCAAAAACGGTCTGGCAACATGAAGTTGAGGGTGTGCGTTACGCTTACCCTGACACGTTGGTTGGCACGGATTCTCACACGACCATGATCAATGCGCTGGGGGTCTTGGGTTGGGGCGTCGGTGGAATCGAAGCAGAAGCAGCGATGTTAGGACAGCCGGTGTCAATGTTAATTCCTGAGGTCATTGGTTTTAAACTGGTTGGTCAGCTAAACGAAGGCATTACAGCAACGGACTTAGTACTGACCGTAACCAATGTATTACGTAAAAAGGGGGTGGTCGGTAAATTCGTTGAGTTTTACGGACCTGGGCTGACGCACTTACCGCTAGCTGATCGCGCCACAATTTCCAACATGGCCCCAGAATACGGTGCTACCTGCGGCTTTTTCCCAGTTGACCAAGAAACATTGCGCTACCTGAAATTAACAGGACGTGATGAACACACGTTGGCTTTGGTCGAAGCCTACAGTAAAGCCCAAGGATTATGGCATGATGAAAACAGCAACGAACCACTCTTTACCGATAGCGTAACTTTGGATTTAAGCACCGTAGAAGCCTCGTTGGCTGGCCCCAAACGACCACAAGATCGTGTTAGTTTAGCCACACTACCGAGTGCCTTGACTACTTTTCTTTCCGAATGTGGCAAGGCGGAGCAGGCAAACACAGCGTTTCCGGTCAGCGGGCATGATTTTAATTTACATCACGGTGATGTCGTCATTGCCGCCATTACTAGCTGCACGAACACCTCGAACCCCAGTGTGCTAATGGCCGCCGGCCTGGTAGCGAAAAAAGCATTAGCTAAAGGCTTGCAACGTAAACCTTGGGTAAAATCATCCTTGGCGCCCGGCTCTAAAGTAGTGACAGACTACCTACAACAAGCCGGTCTACAACAGCATTTAGATGCATTAGGATTTAATTTAGTCGGTTATGGCTGCACGACCTGCATTGGTAACTCAGGCCCCTTGCCGGAAGCTATTGCTGATAGCGTGACCCAACATGATCTAGTGGTCTGCTCAGTTTTATCGGGTAATCGCAACTTTGAGGGGCGAATTCATCCACAAGTCCGAGCCAATTGGCTGGCCTCTCCACCCTTAGTCGTCGCGTACGCATTATGTGGCACCACCTGTATTGATTTAACGAGTGAACCGCTTGGCAACGATCAACAGGGCAACCCCGTGTACCTAAAAGACATTTGGCCCACTGCTGCAGAAATAGCTCAGGAAGTAGCGCTGGTGACGCAAAGTATGTTCCATCAAGAATACGCCAAAGTGTTTCAGGGCGATGTCCATTGGCAAGCGCTTAGCTCGGGTAACAGCAGTACTTATAACTGGGATGCCCACTCCACGTACATCCAGCACCCACCCTTTTTTAAAGACTTGCAGCCGCAGCCAGTACCGATTCAACCGATTGAGAAAGCACGTATTTTGGCCTTATTTGGTGACTCAATTACCACGGATCATATCTCTCCAGCCGGTGCGATTAAAGCAAACTCGCCTGCTGGGCTGTATTTAAGCGCACAAGGGGTTGCAACGACTGAGTTCAACTCTTATGGCTCACGGCGAGGTAATCATGAAGTGATGATGCGTGGCACGTTTGCCAATATTCGCATTCGTAATGAAATGACACCAGGGGTTGAAGGCGGCGTTACCCGTTACCTTCCCAGTCATGAAATCATGCCTATTTACGATGCGGCCATGCGTTATCAAGCGGACAACGTCCCCTTAGTTATTTTTGCTGGCCTTGAGTACGGTACTGGCTCATCACGCGATTGGGCCGCAAAAGGAACGCGCTTACTGGGCGTGCGCGCCGTCATTGCTGAGAGTTTTGAGCGTATTCATCGCTCAAATTTAGTTGGCATGGGCGTGTTGCCGCTACAGTTTGCCCCCGGCATTACTCGAAAATCCCTGCAACTGAATGGGACTGAACGTATCAGCATCCCAATTAGTTCAACCATCAGCCCTGGTGCTATACTGACGGTCAGTATCACTCATCATGATGGGAATACCGAGTCATTTGAGGTAATTTGCCGCATCGATACCATGAATGAAATGGAGTATTATCGTCACGGTGGTATTTTGCAGTATGTATTAAGGAATCTCGCTTAGGCTCATGTCGTTGCTTACTTTTTTACCTAATATTCAAGCGAACAAACAAACCTGGGGACAACTGCATGGCTGCAGCTTGTCCTTAGCACTGGGGTTATTAGCCAGACAAACGCCAGAGCCTAAGCTCGTTATAGCACCTGATCAATTATCGGCTCAGCAGTTACACGCTGAGCTACAATTTTTTCTTGCGGAGGACGTCAAGCCTGAGGACATTTGTCTTTTTCCCGACTGGGAAACACTACCCTACGACTTATTTTCTCCACACCAAGACATTATCTCCCAGCGTTTAGCCATTTTAAACCGTTTAATTCACCAACCAACTCAATTAATCGTGATTGCTTCAGTCAGTACACTAATGCATCGGCTTTGCCCACAACCATTTATTATCCAACAAACCCTGTTATTAACGTTACAACAAACGCTGTCATTCAGCTCTTTTCGTACCCAGTTAATCGATGCCGGTTATCGCGCCGTGAATCAAGTACTCGAACACGGTGAGTTTGCCATTCGAGGCGGACTGATGGATATTTTCCCCATGGGCAGTGCTTGGCCTTATCGTATCGAATGCTTTGATGATCAAATTGACAGCATCCGACGCTTTGACCCTGAAAATCAACGCTCCATCGAAAAGGTTACGTGCGTTCAATTGCTGCCGGCACGTGAGTTCCCTATTCATGCGGCAGGTATTGCCCTATTTCGCCAACAATTTCGCGCACAATTCTCAGTCAATCCAAGTCGGTGCCCACTGTACAACGCAATCAGCGAAGGACAATTTCCTCATGGCATTGAATACTATCTGCCACTTTTTTTTGAGCAAACCGCTACCATTTTTGATTATTTACCGCCAACAACCACCATCTGCTTAATCGATTCGATCCGCACTCAGGCAGAACAATTTGAGCAAGATACAATCAATCGATACGCACAACGTCAACACGATTTAACCCGTCCATTGCTCAATCCTACGCAGTGTTTTTTAACCACACAGGAATTATTTACACGGACTAACGCGTATCGCCTACGCCATTTACAGCACGCGCCTGCTCGCAAAAAAGGTGCTCACTTTAATTTTAATACCTTACCCAGCCAGACCATTGAGCACCTGACACAAATTAAGCCTATCAACTCAGCGCGTACGGTTATTATGGTAGAAAGTGCAGGGCGTCGTGAAGTACTTCATGAGTTATTACAGCAACACCAACTAAGTGCAAAAACTCAACCTTCTTGGTCTGCGTTCTTAAACGATGATACACCACTGAATCTCCTCGTAAGCCCCGTCACCAACGGAGTGGAATTACCTGATCTTTCACTGACACTGCTCGTTGAAGCACAATTTTTTGGCAAACAACGCGCCCCGCAACAGCAACGCGCCCAAAAAACGGTTAACCCTGATCTTATTATCCGCGATTTGGCTGAGTTACAACTCGGCGCACCGGTGGTGCATCTTAATTTTGGCGTAGGACGTTACCACGGCTTACAATCGTTTGTTACCGATGGCATTGAGCATGAATACCTAGTACTGCATTACGCTGGGGACGATAAAATTTACGTACCGGTGACGTCGCTCCACTACATTAGCCGTTATACTGGCGCCGATACCGAGCACGCACCGCTCCACCGCCTTGGTAGCGACCAATGGCAAAAAGAAAAACAACAAGCGGCCGAAAAAATTAATGACACGGCCGTTGAATTACTCGCACTGTACGCGCAACGCGCAGCAACGAAGGGCTACGCGCACGTGATTGACAGCGCAGCGTATCAACAATTTGCGAGCCACTTTGCGTTTGAAGAAACTATTGACCAACAGCGGGCTATTAACGACATCATCCACGATATGCAAGCTGAAAAGCCCATGGACCGACTTA
>DAIDLK010000033.1 GCA_027449525.1 Legionellaceae bacterium
AGACTAAGTTTAGCGTGGGAGCCATCACTGCATTATAGGCATTCAACGCATTTAAAAACTCTAAACCTTGCAATAGTACCGGCTGGGACAACATACTCGAATCCGCCCCCCAATTCGGGCATTTTTCGCTCGCATTTTGACAAGGAGTGAACTCACTGGTATAAGGTATCCCGTATTGTATCATGGCGACGGGAGTTGCCGGAACGGAACTGCCAGCATTGGCAAGGGTGTTAATTTGCGGGTCATTGTTCACGAGTGTTTGTGCCAATAAACTTAAAGTGGAATAAAGTTGTCCAACCGCCAAGCTGCGCGTGCTAGCTACTGTATCAATGTCGTTTTGACTCAAATTAATGGAAGAAAAACTGCTGGTGTCGACCTGATTCCAGGTTAAGGTGCCGCATAAACCATTGAGGTGATTGTAGGGTTCACTTTGTATGTTTGGCATGGGCAACGAATACGGCGAACTTGCCGAACCAGGCTTTGGTGCCGCAATAGGATCGACCGAGCCGATAAAATCGGGGATGGGTGTGTCGCAAAACGTTTGCATGGTGGCCGACGGAGTACCTGCGCACGGTCCACTGGCTGGACTAGCACTCGCTTGGTCAAGGTATTGGTTGCGTGCGTTTTGTAAAACAGTTTGCAGGCCCAGCATACACACTTGAGCGTACAAAATTTTGGCGGCTCCATCGGCAATGGTCAGCTGGCCAGAATCACCGCTCAAAACCGGTGGCGGGATATTCGCATGCACAATCACCCCACCTCGATTCAAATAATCAAGCGCCGCGTTCCAAACTTTATCGGCCAGACCAACCCCTTGCACCACCACCCACATGACAAAAATTTGCATAAGACAATAGCCAGATGCTTTTGGAATTAATAGCGCTAGCCCAATGGTGCTGCGAATGGGAATCCAAATAGACGACCACTTATGCCCCAGCATCTCCCCTTCGTGCGCGGTGTTCATGGTGGCAACCACAATAATATACAAAATAAGAATACCACCCAAGGCTAGAATGCCTGAATTGAACACAGCAAACATACTGCCCATAATTTGACTGCCGGTACCAAACAATACCCCATCCACCAAGCCAAACAAGTTGCCTAAAAAGCCAATCGACACATCCCCAGGGGGTGGAGTAAAACTTAAATTGGAAGTGGTGAACGAGGTCGTACTATCGGCATAGGCCCAATTAGCAAAAACACTCAAAAGAACAATTAGGCAGCGCAACATACTTACTTCCCCCTCTGGGTGGTGTGATTAAACCACTCTTGCAGCGTTAAACCCAATTTTTTTTCTTTTAATTGAATGAACCAAAAATGGTAACGAAAGGCAAACCCCAACAGAATGAACACTAACACCAAGGTAATGATGACCGCCTGCAGCGAGCCATACCACAGTTGATAAAATGCATAGCCAAACGTTATGCTAGCCAGCAGTAACATAAAGCCACACAAGGCCGCCAGTCGTGTTTGTTGCTGAAGTAGCTGCGCCGCGGTTAGACCTAATTTTTTTTGTGCTTGCTTAAACGAGGCAGCAGGCTTAGTGCGGTTAAGAACGACTAAATCTTTTCCCATTGCTGCAATTTGCTGCGCGATGTGGCGCAAACTGTCCACGGCTAGCCATTCACTGAAGCGCAAACGACTGCGAATGAAATGAAAGCGCGGTCTATTTTTTTTCATAATTTTTACACCCGTGCGATAGACAATCGTCTTTGATACCACATATTATATGAATATAGATACAAAATACTTGACTTCGTCACCACACAAACGTAAAAAAAGAGTAAATTATGCCAGAACTCAGTCACGATGCGTGCTCCGATTATTGGTATCAGTACCCTGACCCGAGTATTTATCGCGTTATTACTTTTATGGAAAGCGTGGAGGGTTGGACCTTGGATGGTGACCCGCAGTTGGAAGCGGTCATAAAGCAACTTGGTATTTCACTAGACGACATTGCCAGTATCGATTTAAACAAACTCAATGAAGCCGAGCATTTTATCGAATTGGTGTCACAAATTAAAACAGGACGCGGCTTACGTCTATTGCAAGCCTTGGATACCGTCCACCCGGGGAGTGCTTCGAAGATTTTAATCCATGCCGAAGAAAGCAGTGCATCTGATACTGATCCAGCTGGTTTTTTTCTTAAACGTAATATTATTTTCGAACGCTTACGCTTACTATCACGCACCTTTGCCGAACAACGCTTGCAACTGATCAGCCGTGCACTCGAAGGAGATGACCAATGAACAACAATTACCGGTTAATTGGCACTGTGCTATTTTCTTTACTGCTGATTCAATCAGCCTTAGCCGATGAAAGCCAAACCGACGAATACATTCAAAAATGGGCGGCCTTTACCGGCTATAATTTAAATAATGACGCGCCCAGCGCCCCCTTATCCACCCTGCTCAATGCCACCAACACCTCGCTTGCCGAGCAATATTCGCTGTTTACCTTATTTGGCGCACTGACGGTTAACGCGGTGAGTACCAATTATTCTGCGTTTGCCCCCACCGACAGCAATTATGGTAAACTATTAAATCCTTATGCCAATGCTACTTTTACGAATTATCAAACCCCCAGCTCGGCCAATAGCATAGCCGTCTCTGCGCTAATTGATCAAACCGCCTATCCACAAAAAGACCCTGTCAGCCAATTCATTACTAATGTACTCACGATACCCAATATCAGCTATTGCATGAACAACGACGGTACCGCTTGGTTAAATCCTTGCCCGTACAGCCTGTACGACACATTGGTAACGTTCAATGTGTTTGGCAACAGCGTGCCTGGACCAAACGATTTTTTTAGTTATGCCTACAATCAAGCAATTATCCCTCAGCTAAACAGCGCAACCCTACTCTCACCATTACTGTACAGTACCACGTCGAATGAATCACAATCAGGCTCGTCCAGTCAATCAACCAGCACCTCCGGTTTAACAGCTACCAATCAATTGCAAGAAGCTGCCAATTTTATTCGCTACCTCAGTAGCGCCATCGTGAAACCTGCTGAAGTAATTACCTCAAGTGACTACAACTCGGCTTACACTAAAGCTACAGATACCAGCACCACAGCCAACCCAACCGAGGTTGCCAATGCACAAAATAGTATAGTTAGTTACCTAGCCGATGTGCGCAGCTACGCAGCAAAAATGTCGGTTGCTATGAACAACCTCTACGGTATGCTTAGCAGTCGCATGCCACAAGCTCAATCAAATGGAACTAACACCAGCGCTGCACTCAGTTTGTTTCAGTTAGCCACTCGCAGGCTGTACGACCCAGCCATGGCCAGCAATAACCAATGGATTAATCAACTCGATCAAGCTTCCAATGCTACGGTTAATAAAGAAATTGCGGCGACCTTGGCCGATATTCTGTACATGCTCTATATCCTGCACCAAGACAACGAAAAACAATTATTAACCGCCTCTGCCGGCTTAATCGGTTCAGTAGTACCACCTGCATTCCAAGAATTATCCGCTGGTGGAACCGATAGCAGTACCACCACTCCTACGAGTTAAACAATACCTGCTGTACACGCGCAATCACCTCTTCAACTCCAATCAACTGCATGGCCGCCAAGCCATGCACGTGCGTACCCCAAGCGCATTCTTCAACCGATTGCCCCAGCACCTGTGCTACGGCTTGCGGGTATGCATTGACGGCTAACTGGCGAAATGGGTACGGACTGGAAATATCTGGGTTGGTTACCGCGTGCAACGCAATCACTGGCGTCCCCATGGCAGCCGCCATGTGCGCAGGTCCGGTATCTGGACACACGACGCAATTAGCCAAAGCAATTAAAGCGAGTAACTGATTCGGCTTGGTTTGGCCAATCAAATTTAACACGCTCGGCACAGCGGCTTGAATCAGATCACCAAAGCGTTTATCCGCCGCACCCGGACCGCCGGTTAATACCACACAACAATTGGGTTGCTCCACTGCCCAGCGAATTAATGCAATGTATCGCTCAACCAACCAACTACGCTCGGGTTTGCTGGCCGCCGGATTAATCACCAAGATACGCTGGTTTGCTGGCAGGCGCGTCCGCGCCCATTGCTCATCACTCGCGCTAATAACCAAATCCCAACGCACGTTCGGCTCGCTAATCCCGAGCGCGCGTGCAAATTTTAAAAAACCTTCAAGCGTGTGATCGCGACCGGGGGTAATGGCTTCATAAATAAACCAAGCATGCCCATCTTTTGCGCGCAGACGATCATAGCCAATTTTTCGCGTGGCACGAATACACGCGTACAAGGCATTCGCGCGCAAACTGGCATGCGCCGCTAACAACACGTCAAAGCGCCGCTGGCGCAACCGCTGCCAAAAGCGCCAATAATCCAGTGGATGATTCGGCTTGTCCACCACAATAAACTCTACTCCCTGCATGCTTTGCACTAACGAATAAGCTGGATTGGAAATAACCCAGGTGAGAGTTGCCGCTGGAAAATGCTGTTGAAGTGCTCGAACTAACGGCACACACATTAAGACATCACCTAACGCAGACAAACGGACAATACAAATGGATTGCGGAGCGGCTGGCATGCTAGGCAGATAAAATATAGCGCGTACCACAATAAGGGCACAACTCTTCGCCGGACTGTTCAATGGGTAAATAGATTTTAGGATGCGCATTCCACAATTCCATACCGGGCATCGGGCAAGAAAGTGGTAGATCGCTCACGTGAACAATGTGTTTTTTTTCACTGCAAGCTGCGGTGGTTGGGTTGGTCGGCATAGCCAGTGCTCCAATTAATTGTCTGTTGGAGTGCCATTATGCATAATTTGCTGCACGGTGGCTACCACCTGTTGGGAGCATTCACGGTCCTCTGGGTCGAAATGCTGTATTACTGGCCAACTGCGCAGCCAGGTGAGTTGGCGTTTAGCCAGCTGTCGCGTAGCGGCCAAGGCTTGCGCGTAAAATTGTGCGTAATCACACTCGCCTTGTAAATAGGCAAGCGCTTGACGGTACCCGACACTTTTCATCGACGGATGTGCCGCGGTTAGCTGCCATCGCTGGACCAACTCGGCCGTTTCTGCTAAAAAGCCTTGCACTAGCATACCCTGTAAACGCTCTTCAATTCGCTGGTGCAACCACGCGCGCCGCTCTGGAAATAACGCCAAATTGATAAAACGCCAGGGCGGCTTGGCTGGTAATGCTTCTAACTGCGCCGACAATGGTTTTTGCGTGAGTAAGTAGACTTCGAGCGCGCGTTGCAGGCGCTGAGAATCCTGCGGGTGAATACGCTGCGCACTCAACGGATCGACCTGCGCTAGCCAGGCATGCGTAGCGACTAAGCCGTGTTGTTTTATGTGTCGGTCTAGATCCGCTCTTATCGTTGGATCAGCTCTTGGTAGCACGGCCAAACCCTGTTGTAATGCGCGAAAATACATCATGGTGCCACCTACAAGTAATGGTAAGTGATTGCGTCCACGTATCTCGGAAATTACCCGTGTTGCATCGGCATAAAATTGTGCAGCAGAATAGGATGCATCCGGTGTACAGCAATCGATTAAATGATGCGGGGCACGGGCTAACAACGCAGCATCCGGTTTAGCGGTACCAATATCCATGCCTTGATAAACTAACGTGGAATCAACGCTGACAATTTCACTGGCAACGTGCTGCATTATTTCAATTGCTAACGCGGTTTTTCCGGAAGCAGTTGGTCCCATTAAACAAACAATGACCTCAGACACTGCACAATTCCTCACAAGTGACATCATCCAAACAACGCGAGTAGCGACGCAACCGGCACCACTCGGCGTGCCAATGGCTTTGTTCCGTTAACGAGGCCTGACGTAAATCCCAGGCCTCGGCGGCTAACAATTGTGCAATGATTGCCGTACTCGAGACCGGTTGTTGTTGCGCTAAATTCAGTAGCAAACCACGTAAGTCAAGGCCTGGCAAGTCGCGCGGGATGGCCTGCACTAACACTCGCCCACCCTCAATCTGCCACTGCAGACCATAGTCAGTCAACTGTTGTTGGTAAGCCGCACTCACTTGCAGTAAGTCTGAGGTGACACTCAGATAAATTGGCAGGAGGAGCGAGCGCGCGACCCAGGGCAACGGCGTGGACAACAGCTGGGCCAAACGCGCCTCATGGCGTAAGCGCGCGACATCAATCAAATGCATCTGCTCGTGCTCCTGCAGCAACGCGAAACGACCTGTCACCACTTGCCAATTGGGCAATACCTCCGGCGAAGAAGTTAATACAGTATGCACCGGCAGTATTTCGCGCGGCGTTTTATCCGCCACTAAAGCGGCGCGTAGTGCACCTCGCACAAAATCATGCACCGCACGCGGATCGCTAAAACGCACTTCGTGTTTGGTTGGATGCACGTTCACATCCACGGCCGCTGGTGGCATGCTCAGCGTCAACAAACACAACGGAAAGCGACCTACGGGCAGTAAGCCTTCATAAGCCAATTTAATGGCATGCAATAATAACTTATCGCGCAACATGCGCCCGTTAAGGTATATCCACTGCTTATCCTGCTGGCTGCGTGTTTGTAGTGGCGCACTCACCCAACCAGAAAGCCGCAACGTCTCTTGCTCTGCCTCAATCGAAAAGGCATGCGCGCAAAATGCTTTGCCAAAGAGTTTTTGTACCCGCTGTTGCTGGTGCTCAGCAGTTAAAGCGGCCGGTAGACGTAAGCGAGTTTTTCCGTTGTGAGTCAAGGTTAAAGCCAACTGCGGGTTACAAAACGCAAAACGCTTCACCACGGCCTCAATAGCTAAATATTCTAACTCAGCACTTTTTAAAAATTTTTTGCGTACTGGCGCGTTAAAAAATAAATCGCGGATGTCAACCGTAGTGCCAGGACTGCGTGCACACGAGTAAACCATAACCTCGTTTTGCACCTGCCGCACCCCAAATGCTTCATGGGCTCCATGCGGGCGTGATTGGATGTTCAAATGTGACACCGAGGCAATACTCGCAAGGGCTTCACCGCGAAATCCCAGTGTCGTTAGCTGCTCGAGATCCTGCAAAACCCGCAATTTACTGGTAGCATGCGGTGCGATAGCCAGCGGCAAGTCATCCCTATCAATCCCACAACCGTCGTCATTCACGGTTATTTGATTCAAGCCACCATAGCCAATCTCTACTACAATCTGCTTCGCTGCAGCATCCAACGCATTTTCCAACAACTCTTTCACCACCGAGGCCGGGCGCTCAATTACCTCGCCGGCGGCAATTTGGTTGGCCACCTGCCAATGAAGTGTTTGTATTTTTACCGGTTCAATCATAACGCATCTAAAAACGAACCAAACGGAGGGTAGGCGGCAAAATAACGTTGAATGCCAGCCAACAAAGCGTTTGCTAACTGCATTTGATATACCGACGAAGACAATTTGACCGCTTCTTGCGGGTTCGATATAAAACCCGTTTCCACCAAAATTGACGGCGTATCCGGTGATTTTAGCACCACAAAGCGTGCTTGTTCAATTTGCTTGTTATGTAAGGCGGTGATTTGCCCTAGATCGTGCAGCACCAGCCGACCGAGCTGCACGCTCGAAGAAATGGTGGCTGTCTGAGATAAATCTAGCAGCACACTGCGAATGACGCCGTCTTTGTCGTCCAAACCGTTTAAATTTACGCCGCCTAATTCCGAATAATTTTCTTTTTCTGCCAACCAGCGTGCGGCTTCACTGGTGGCCCCGCGTTGCGATAAAGCAAACACAGAAGCACCATGCGACTGCCGATTAATATAAGCATCTGCATGAATGGAAATAAAGATATCGGCATTATTCCGCCTGGCGATTTGTAAGCGTTGCCGCAAACCAACATAATAGTCACCCTGACGAGTTAGTACGGCACGCAACCCCGGTTGACTGTCAATGCGTTTTTTAAGTAATTGTGCAATCGCTAATACCACGTGCTTTTCCATACGATGCCCCGGACCGATGGCACCCGGATCATGCCCGCCATGCCCTGGATCGAGCACAACAATCACATCACGCCGCAAATGTTTAGGAGCCGCCACAACCGTTTTAACGGCACGCAATGGCCGTTGGGTGGTGGACAAATTGACGAGCAAACGCGTATGCGGAGAAGCAACGGTGCGCTGCACAGAAAAAACTGGAGCGGTACTCACATCAAACACCAACCGCAATACCCCCGGCACAGGATGTCCTTGGCGAACCGTTTGCAATAACCCCGGTTGATGAATCACGCGTGTTAGGTCCACACGATGGGTTGCAGCGGGCAAATCAATCACTAAGCGGTCGGGATCCTTGAGCACAAACACATGCTCGCGTGTCCCGTCCCAATCGATAGTAATCAGCGCGTGCGAAGCTGTTTGGTTTTCTACACTGATACGGTTAATTTGTGCCGCCATTACACTAGAAAACACAACACTGAATATTAGCTGCAAAATAATACGCGTCATGTTAACTCTCAAGGCTTGTCTAATTAAACCGTAGCATAGAAAGAGAAAAAATTCAGTGCGGCTTGGCCAATTGTGCTAAAACGGCCTGCCCGGGGAAGGTAAAAGCTTTTATTTCTAGCCATCGCCCATGGCCGTGCTGGCACAGTAAAAAATCAACATCCACGCCAGTCAAGCGCTGACCGGCACGTTCCGGCCATTCAATACAACAGAGGGTATTCTTCGAAAAAAAATCGCGAAAGCCCATTAAATCGAGTTGGCGAGCATCCTCAAGACGGTATAAATCAAAATGATGCGCCCATTGATTCGCGGCTAAAGGGTAACTTTCAACCAATGAAGAAG
>DAIDLK010000034.1:0-1926 GCA_027449525.1 Legionellaceae bacterium
GTTCTTCGGAGAACCCAAACAACGCTACAAACTACGCAGATTACGCGGTGATCGCTGACAACAATCAAAGCTATGCCCCAAAATACCTTAAAATAGGTATTCGTTGTGGGAGAAATTTAACACCTTAACCAACCATCGTTCTACATTAAGTCTGAAAATAAAGAAGCTAAAACGTATTAACCCCGACAACAACTCGCGCCTGTTCAGTAACGGTTAAACGTCTAAATTAGCTGTGTTTAGGGCGTTCTCCTCGATAAACTCACGACGTGGCTCGACGTGATCACCCATCAATGTCGAGAAAATTTCATCGGCAGCTACCGCATCCTCAATTGACACCTGCAACATGCGGCGTATTTGGGGATCCATGGTGGTTTCCCATAGTTGCGTTGGGTTCATTTCTCCCAAACCTTTGTAGCGCTGAATGGTCTGTCCGCGTTTTGCTTCATCAATTAACCAGGTTAATGCTTGCTCAAAGGAACTTACGGCTTGTACTTTTTCACCACGCTGGACACGAGCTCCCTCTCCCACTAAGCCGGCCAATTGCTCACCAAACGTTAACAACTCTCGATAATCCTTCGATACAAACCATTCCAAGGTAAGCGGAAAATAATGGGTAACGCCATGTTGCGTCATTGCGACTTCAACAAAAAAGTAATCTCCTTCTTCGTGATGACGAATAGCTAGCTGAAACAATTGATTTTTCTTAATATTTTTTTCCAAAGCATCGCGTAACAGAAGTGACCAAGCACTGACTTCTGCTTGCTGTTGCATGGTCGTGTGCGTTAAAGGTGCAATCTGCATCATCGCCGAGAGCACCTGTGCATGGTAGCGTCGAGCATGGCGGTTAATCAACTTTTGAATGCGTCCGTACTGCTGTACCAGCTTTTCCAAAGCTACCGCACTAATAGCTGGCGCCGCACTGCTGGGAAAAAACGCCGCATTCTCAAGCGCATTACGAATCAGGTAGGCATACAGTGCATCGTCGTCTTTGACATACGATTCTTGTTTGCCTTGCTTTATTTTATACAGTGGGGGTTGAGCAATATAAATATAACCACGCTCGATAAGCTCAGGAGTTTGTCGGTAAAAAAAGGTTAACAGTAAGGTGCGGATGTGCGAACCATCCACGTCAGCATCGGTCATGATGATAATACGATGGTAACGGACTTTGTCAGGATTATACTCATCCGGACCTATGCCACAGCCTAACGCGGTGATTAGGGTGGCTACTTCTTGAGAAGCCAGCATTTTATCAAAACGAGCTCGCTCCACGTTTAATATTTTACCTTTCAGTGGCAAGATGGCTTGAAATTTGCGATCACGCCCCTGTTTGGCCGAACCGCCTGCCGAGTCGCCCTCAACAATGTAAAGCTCTGACAGCGCCGGATCATTTTCCTGACAATCAGCTAACTTACCGGGTAACCCGGCAATATCCAAAGCACCTTTTCGGCGCGTCATATCGCGCGCGCGCCGTGCGGCTTCGCGGGCACGAGCCGCTTCAATCATTTTGGCGACAATCGCTTTAGCTATCGCCGGATTTTCTAGTAAAAAATCATTAAATTTTTCCGCAACGAGCGACTCAACGACTGCTTTTACTTCAGAAGAAACCAACTTGTCTTTAGTTTGTGAAGAAAACTTAGGATCATGCACCTTAACGGAAAGTACAGCGGTTAGTCCTTCGCGCGCATCATCGCCAGTGGTATCAATTTTAGCTTTTTTAGCATATCCCTCTTTTTCAATGTAATTATTAAGGGTACGTGTTAATGCCGAACGAAACCCCGCCAAATGCGTACCGCCATCGCGTTGCGGGATGTTATTGGTAAAGCAATAAATGTTTTCTTGGTAGCTGTCATTCCATTGCATGGCCAGCTCAACACCCACGGAGTCTTTTTCACCCAGCATGGAAAAAACTGCCGGAATAATCGG
>DAIDLK010000034.1:1936-8153 GCA_027449525.1 Legionellaceae bacterium
CCTCCCTCGTAGCAAAACGTGTCTTTTTTATCAGTACGCTCGTCAGTTAGATGAATGCATACACCTGAATTTAAAAAAGCTAGTTCTCTTAGTCGGCGCGCCAAAACATCGTAATTGAATTCGATGTTAGTAAACGTTTGTGCGCTCGGTTTAAACCAAACAGTGGTGCCGGTTCCGTTCGAAACGCCGGTTATCGACAAAGGTGTATCGGGTACACCGTGGCGATAATGTTGTTCGTGCAGTTGGTTATTGCGTGCAATGGTTAAATGCAGCTCTTCCGACAACGCATTCACCACCGAAACACCAACACCGTGTAAACCACCGGATATTTTATAGGAGTTTTCATCAAATTTACCGCCTGCGTGAAGAATGGTCATTATCACTTCAGCCGCAGAGCGCCCCTCTTCTTGATGAATATCGACTGGAATACCACGACCATCGTCAGTCACTGTAATGGATTCGCCGGCGTGAATCGTGACACTAATTTCGTGGCAATAGCCGGCAAGTGCTTCGTCAATCGCATTGTCGACCACCTCAAACACCATGTGGTGAAGGCCTGTACCGTCGTCCGTATCGCCGATGTACATCCCAGGGCGCTTTCTCACCGCATCAAGACCTTTCAGTACTTTGATATTGGTCGAATCATAAGTGCTGGTATCCACAGACATGCAGGAATCCTTGTGATAAAAATCTGATGGTTCATTGTAGCATTATTCAGAAGCGCTCGACAGAAGCGCGTGGTGATTTAGTGGCAAAAAAAGTGCCTCATTCGCTGCCCACGCCGCTTCAAATTCTCGCGTTTCCAGGGCGGTAAAAAAGAACTGTCCCGGCAAAGTTGCCAAAAAGCTGAACAAAAGGGCAATATGATGACTGTCGAGCTCTGAAGTTAGGTCATCAAACAGGTAGAGGCATGGTCTTCCCAATAGTTGGGTTTGTGCTAATTTTAGAGCAATTAGCACAATTTTCTGTTGACCTCGTGATAAATTTTGCTTGGCCTTCGTTTCGGATAACACTGTGAAACGAATATCAGCCTGATGGGCGCCGCTGTGTGTGTATTGCGTTTGAGAATCCAAATAAAACTGCTCAGCTAAACTATCCGCTAACGATTTCGCCGCATTTTTGCCACCCCAACCCTTCTCATACCTTAAGTGACACTCAAATTTAGCTAAGGCGGGTAAAATAGCATAAAAACACTCAAACCATTCAACACAATAGGCTTTGCGCCGCGCATGCAACGCCTCACTCAACTCGACCCATTGTTTGTTCCAGGGAGCCAGCGCTGCAGGGGTGATGTTTTTTTGCTTGAGTAGCGCATTACGTTGTTTGAGGACGCGACGCGCATCTTTCCACAGCGGATGGTAATCATGTTTCACGTGGAACAATCCCCAGTCCAAAGTTTTTCTTCGCAAGGAGGGGCCGGCTGAAATAATATCGAACAAATCGTGGCAAAAGGCTTGGCAAGGTAAATAAGTGGCTAATTCACTGCGAAGGGTGCAAGAACGCTGATTAATCCAAGCGCGCGTTCCATTAGCGGAAACCTGAAGACTAATTTTGTCATCAGTGCTGGTACGTGCATGCACCGATAATTCAGTTTGACCAGTTGATACTAGCGAAAAGGAGTCATGGGTTCGAAACGAATGCCCAGTACATACTAAGTGAATAGCTTCAAGCCAAGAAGTCTTTCCGGAGCCATTAGGGCCATGAAAAACAGTATAACGTGGGTTTGGCAACACCCGCACCACCGAAATTGAGCGCACATGGTGCAAATCCAGCTGAGTGATAATCATAGCTTCATCGGCATAATAACGTATTGATAGTGAGGATTATTGGGTGACTCTAACAAAATACTATTGTCCGCCGTGGTAAACGATAAAGAAACAAAACCATCCGCAATGCTATGTAATACATCGAGTAAATAAACCGCATTAATACCAATCCGAAGTTCATCGCCTCGGGTTTCTACTTCTAAAGACTCAATAGCCTCTTCCTTCTCTTGATTATTTGCAATCAAGGTCATTAGACCTGCTTGCAGATGAAGGACTATTGCACGGGATTTTTCGTTAGCTAAAATAATGATACGTGTTAGGGCCCGCTTAAACAGCTCTTTATCAACCACCACGTGCTTGTCTTGAGCCACAGGAATTGCCTTGGCGTACAAAGGGAAGCGTGCCTCAATTAATTTAGTAGAAAAAGTATAGGGCCGGGTGATGCACCGCAAATGCTTCTTGCCAGCTGAAACCGTAATCTTCTCATCAGGCATTAATTGCAATAAACGCAGAATTTCTTGAATGGCTTTGCGCGGAAGTAATAAGCGCTGCGGGGGATAAGTCCCAGGCAACGCTAGCTTAGCGACGGCCATGCGGTGGCCGTCAGTTCCTACCGCCAGTAAGGTTGAACCTTCCAGCTCCAACAACAAACAATTTAAAAAAACTCGTACATCCTGTTGCGCCAAAGCAAAATGAGTTGACTGCAGCAACGTATTCAATTGCTGCGTTGATAGCACCAACTCAACATCACTGATTTCATCGACCATTTGCGGAAAATGCGTCGCGGGAAGGGTCGCTAATTTAAACAGACTACGTCCCGAACGAATAGCAAGAACATCGTTGTTACACTGAAAACGTGGACAGGCTTCGTCATCGAGTGAGCGAATAATATCAACGATTTTTTTACCAGGAACGGTGATGGTACCGATGGTGGTGACATCTTTGCAGGGTATACGTGCAGTCATTTCAATTTCAAGATCAGTGGCGGTTAACACCAACTCATTAGGGGAGAGCGTCAGCAAAATATGTGCTAAGACGGGATTCGCTTGTTTTTTCCCAAGAGCACCCAATACGGTTAACAACGGAGTCAATAAGTCTTGCTTCGACAAAGTAAACTCAAACATACGCACTCCCTTTTAAGATGATAAGGTACGCATTAGATTTTTGTAATCTTCTGCAAAATCACCCGCCTCAAGAGTAAGCTCCTTCACTTTACGGCAAGCATGGATAACCGTGGTATGGTCGCGACCACCAAAATGATCACCAATTTCAGGCAAGCTATGATTTGTCAGCTCTTTTGCTAACGCCATGGCCATTTGGCGCGGTCTTGCAATCGATCGACTACGCCGCTTAGACAAGATATCCGCCACTTTTACTTTATAATATTCAGCCACTGTTTTTTGAATATTATCAAGCGTAACTAATTTGTCTTGCAATGCTAACAGATCACGTAATGCGTCATTAACGAATTCGATAGTAATTAGTTTTCCGGTAAATTGCGCGTTCGCAATCACACGCCGCAACGCACCTTCTAGCTCACGAACATTAGAGCGAATTCGCTTGGCAATAAAAAAAGCCACTTCGTACGGTAACTCGATATTAGAGGCCTCGGCTTTACTAATTAAAATAGCCACTCGTGTTTCTAATTCTGGAGGTTCCACTGCTACCGTAAGCCCCCAACCAAAACGTGACTTAAGTCGTTCTTCAACACCTTCAATTTCTTTCGGGTAGCGATCACTGGTTAAAATAATTTGCTGTTGACCTTCCAACAACGCATTAAACGTATGAAAAAACTCTTCTTGCGTACGGTTTTTTCCGCTAAAAAATTGAATATCATCAATCAACAAAATATCCAGTGAATGATAATGGCGTTTAAATTCATCAAACATTTTATGTTGGTACGCCTTGACGACATCAGAAACATAATGTTCGGCATGGATATAATTTACTTTTGCTTCTGGTTGATGTAACTGAACATGATTACCAATTGCTTGAATTAAATGTGTTTTACCTAAACCAACTCCCCCGTAAATAAACAAAGGATTGTACGCTTCACCAGGACGCTCAGCCACTTGCAATGCAGCTGCACGCGGCAATTGGTTTGATTTTCCTTCCACAAACGTATCAAATTCAAATTTTTTATTCAGGTAACTATTCTTATAATGATCTGCCGTTTTGGCCATTGTCGACGCAACCGCGGTTGTTCGAGCAACCATGGCCGGTGCGACTGATTCAGCCACTGGTGAGGGAACATGGCTACCAATTTCAATTGAAACCGAGTGAATCATTCCATCGCTACAAAGCCCGGCCAGTTCCTGGATGCGTGCATAAAAATTTTTTTTCACCCAATCAACCACAAATCGATTGGGCGCTAAGAGTAATAACGTGTTTTCGTCGCTATTCAACTCAACCTGTAGGGGTCGCAACCAGGTATTAAATTGCTGGGGGGCGAACTCAGTTTCTAAAGTCTCTAAACATTTTTGCCAAACACCTGCAACCACAACGAACCCTCCACAATCAATTTCATCCGGGTTAGACACTACCACAATACAGAAAACGAGCACGGTTATCATGTGGGCATGATGTGACTCTTGCTAACCGAATCATGTGGTTAACTTAGCGACCACCCAATTATCAACGGTAATCACTCAAGCTATAGGCTGATAACTAACACGGTAAATAAGCTTTTAACTTATTGAAAAATTTTACTTTTAAAAAGTTACTAACACAGTAACTCTCTTATAATAACAAATATAAAATAATATATTAAGTAAATAATAATTATGGGTGTCAAACCTAAATTAGCTTTTTTCCTCAAAAAAGTCTATTATAAATGCAAGTTGTTTATTTTAGGGTGTTGTAATGGAAGAAAATGACAATAACTTATCGTTTGCCACACAGTTCAATCGGTTAATGGATGACCTATGCAATCCGCCGGTGGATCGAGCTAAATTAATAAATGCTTGTGTGGAATGTCTACGGTCATTACCCATGTATTTTCATGGAGAGCCCTCAGAGCTTTGCCGAGGTATTGAATGAAGTAACGTATTGAAACCACTGTATGTTTTTGATCATTTCTTACAACAACTCAATCGCGAAGAATTCACTCAATACCGAAGTCAAATAAGGCTACTTGACAATATTCTTTTTAACCCAGTTTTGAGCATCTACACCCAAGGATTGGAATCTCGAATTAAAGCAGACATCCGTCCTGATTTTGCGCCTGTTTTTCAACAATTATTGCATACTCCGGATTTAGTCAGCCAAATTGAAGCAGCAGTGACTAATGGAACAAGCATTGCGTTGCCCCCGCCCAGTTATCAATTGGATACAACCCTACCTGCCCCCTTTGAAAACTGGACTGGATTAGATGCCAGCACTTCAACCACCACAGCCCAGGTGATCACTTATCCCCAGGGTAGCATCGCCAATTTTCAAAATCGCGCTAAACGCAAAGGGCCCAATCAAGACGCGGCAGTGATAGCAACCTTAAGCGGTGAACAAACGTATGGCCAACCGAATACACAATTTGCTCGTCAAGCTGATTATGCTCAAATCTTAACAAACACTTACCATGAATTAGACCAACGATTTGATGCTAGCATGTATTCAGGTGGCACAACCGCTGCAACTAATTTACTGGTGAATCATCAAATCATCACCGCTACTTTAGCTGATGCCGCCCCGTTTCTAATTGCTTATGGGCACGATGGGAGTGTTACGGCGGTTAAGCGGCTTAATCAGGTCACGCATAAACCGGTTTGGTCCGAATAAAAAGAGCGCATTGAAGCCAGTAGCGGTAGTGTGATTGGAGGACGTGTGGGTGGCTTTATGGGTGGGTTAGCAGTTTCGCGTGCCATTGGGGATAACAATTTGAAGGGCGTTATTGCGCAACCCCGTGTTGATGTGTTGGAGTTGGATGAATTCAGCGATGCCGCTAAACTACAATTACTGGTTTGTTCGGATGGATTTACTGACCAATTTGATACAACCAATGTATCCACTAGTGAGGCAGAAAAGACCGCTCATGAACAAGGTTTACTGGCATTGTTACGCCAACAGGAGGCTAAAGCTCCACTCAGTACGCTAAGCGAAACCGAGCTAGCACGATTGTTGTTGGAAGCTACTCAGCTTCATCCTACCGTGAACGATGATACCACCATCGTCCTAACCACCCTGCAGCCCTCAGCCAACCTGACGCTGATAGGAGTGTACGATGGTCACGGTAAAGACGGGCAATTGATTGCAAATGAAGTAGCCAAGAGCATGACGGAAGTATTTGTCAATGAAAGCAGGCTTTACGCAGCGCAACATCATCAATACGACCGCTTGAACGAACAAGAGCGAGTTGCGTTTCGTGAGTGGCTAGTTAATCTATACCCAATAAACTTCAAAATGCTATGTTTTCAACATTTGAAAGTTGTCATTAATTCTGGAATTCAATGTATTTC
>DAIDLK010000035.1:0-2900 GCA_027449525.1 Legionellaceae bacterium
TTAATGATTGGCTAGCCGAAAAAGACGCTGGTAAGTCAAATGTTCTTGAACTCAACAAATTCAGTCAATAAAAGAGGGGCTCAGTGGGATGAATTGAGGCGAATTTACAGCATTTTTGGGACTTGACCAATAGCGCATTAAAAAAATTACATGTCTACGATAGCGAATTCGGATTTAATTTTAGTGACCTTCGGTTTGCGATTACAAAATGTTGTATGGTTGCGGTGAATAAATCATGGTTAAGAGTCCGAAGCGATACGGTGCCGTCCTTTTTAATGAATTTGCCATCCATGCCGTTTGAAGCAATTTCTGTGGATTATGCCTGTTACGCCAATTTATTAAAAAAGTACACATGGGGTCAGATGCACGAAGCAAATCAAAAGAATTTAAGTCACGTGACAGATGTGGAGCGCGAAGTCAGCTGTATACGGGCATACGAGGCGCATTGCGTTGCCAATTTGGCTGAGGATGAACTTGAGTTGGCTAGAGAAAACAATTTAATTGGTACGACACCTCCTTATGAGCCGCCCTTTGAGATTGTTAGAAGAAAGGGCTCTAAATCTGGAGTAAGCAACTTGAGTATGTTTGGTAAACAGCACGCTACTTCAACTGATAAGCAATCGTCGAAAAAAATACCAAGACCTCAAAGCTTGAAGCTTGCTTAAAAATGGCGTTTTTGTTATTATAAATGCCTTAAAATAAAACTTACTGAGTTATTTATGCTGAGCTTATTTGATGCTGTGCATCGAGGTTCTCTTACCGATGTAATTACTTACATCGATGCTGGTTGTGATGTGAACGAACCCGAGGAGTCGCTGCAACATTTTCCACTGATTGAAGCGGCCGCTCAAAACCGATACGACATGGTTGCTTTTTTATTGAAAGCTGGTGCCGATGTGAACGTGGTTGACTCAGGTGATCGTTCAACTGCATTGTCTTGTGCTGTAAAAAATAATAATCAAGCGCTGATAGATTTACTACTTCGATACCGCGTACGTAAAAAGCATCAGTTAATGACGTCACTTGCTGATTTAGTATGTCAGGTGGGTGAACTGTTTCATGAAAAAAATAAGGCCTGCTCGTTGCTTGAATTTGTCGCTCTGCACGGGGAGTTATTCCATACAATAGACGCATTGATAACATCATTGTTAAAAGAATACAAACAGGATGATGATGTAAAAGCCTATATTAGTTATCAGCGTTCAATGTTACCTTTAAAAACGTCGTTAGTTAGTTACGTGTCACGTATCATGGTGCATCCTGAATTTTTGGCACACAAGTCTTTACTAGAACCCCGCTATTATTCTCGGTATGACCATCATGGTTTGATGAAAACGCTGCTGACTAAAATAAGAACCGAGTTGGATGTGGTACATTGCGAGCGTCATTGGCTCGTGTTGGCTCGGTATTGTTATGAAAATTTTCCAAACTATCAACTCTTGGTTCGTATGGCCAGTGGTTTTGTTTATCCAGTTAAAAATAGGAGCCCTTCATCTGTTCAAATTGGTTTTTTAGGCCACCTGATGTTGAATAAGAATTACCCTGCATTTAGGCTGATGTTGGAACAGGGTATGAATCCAGAAACGACGCAGTTGATTGTATCAGGTCTTAAATTTAGTACCATGAAAATGGCGTTGATGTTGCATGTAAAACACCATGATAAAAACATGTCTTTCGCAAAGCATTTAGGTTATACCGAAGAGGGAGAACTGACTCCAGCGCCTAATGGCTGTGTTTCTCTAGAAGCAAGTGAGTCTAAACTCTCTTTGCCGAAGTTCCTCGCTGATCGAAAGTTCCTTGCAACTTGTCACAAAGCCAAAACCTTGGCCAATATGCAACCATTGACAATCAAGCAAATGGAGCGTCCAACGTTCTTTTTACCGAAAGATACAACCAAACAGCTGGGTGATGTGCGTAGCGCCAATCAGGCTAGAAATAAGTAAACTCGTGAGTCAGTGCGTCCTTGATCGTTGGGTAGCGAAAAGTAAACCCTGCTGCTAATAAACGTTTTGGTAACACGCGCTGCCCACTAACTAGCAAGCAATCTCCCATTTCACCAAATAGCCAATGCACGAGCCTCTCTGGCAGCGTGAGCCATAGCGGACGATGCATAACTTTCGCTAAACTGCGGGCAAACTCACCTTGTGAGACGGGGTAGGGTGAGGTGAGATTAAATGGACCGGTTAATTGGGGTTGTTGAATGAGAAAAATCAATGCCTGCACGACATCATCCAGATGAATCCACGACATGATTTGCTTGCCGTTACCAATAATACTGCCCAAGCCTAACGAAAAACTAAGTTGTAGCTTTCCCAGCATGCCTTGACTCTTTTTTAGCACAACACCAAAACGGGCCGTGGTCACCGGCATACCATAGGCTTCAGCTGGTCGCAGGGCATCTTGCCAACGCATACCAATTTCGTGCAGAAAATCGGGCGGCGTGTTGGGTGTAAGGAGGGTGTCTTCATCATAAGAGCGGCTGTCTTGTGGGCTTTGTAGACCATAAATTCCTACCGCATTAGCACAAATAAAATGTGGTTTGGCATGTTGATCCATCGCCCATTGAATTAAGCGCTGACTCGTATCCACTCGCGAGGCGATAAGTTGCTGCTTTACAGCGGCGGACCAGCGTTTTGCCGCAATATTATAGCCACAGAGGTTGATTACGGTTAATGGTTCATGCGCATTGAGCGTAGAGAGTTCATCCCAGCTGTAGCAAGCAATGTTAGGGGGAAACAGTTGTTGTAAGTGGCGCTTCGAGCGACCGACCACGCTTACGGAATGGTCGTTTTGCAGGCCTGCGACCAATGCACGTCCAATCAATCCACTAGCACCAGCAATTAAAATAGCCATTGGGATTCCTTTGTTAAAACGATTTTTGACCAGCGCAGGCCGGTGTT
>DAIDLK010000035.1:2910-8038 GCA_027449525.1 Legionellaceae bacterium
ATTCCATTCATCAGGTGTGTACAAGTGCAGGCTCAGCGCGTGCAAGCCGTTTTGTAACTCATCAGCAAACCAACCGTACACTAATTGATGGCGTTGCACGAGCGATAAGCCATGAAAACACGCAGAAACGGCGACAATTCTAAGATGACTCTCGCTCCCGGCGCGCCGGTGCAAATGCGATTCATCGGTAACTCTTAGCGAGTCGGGTACTAATTCAGCGGTTAGCTTTTCTGTGACACGTTGAATGCGAGACATGCGGGGATTCCGTTTAAACTAGATGATTTTGCTAGCGATTCATGCAATAATCGCACAAAAAAACTGCGTTTGGAAGAACACGATGGGTAAAATAGTTGTCTCAGCATTGTATCAATTTGTCCGGCTAGAGGAGTATCGGCAATTAAAAACACCACTGTTGCAGTTGATGAACAATCAAGCCATTCGAGGCACACTAATCTTGGCGCGCGAGGGTATTAACGGCACGGTAGCCGGTTCGCCGGCAGCAATACAGGCGTTGTATCGTTGGTTAGCCGACAAAGGGTTGCATGGTTTAGAATGCAAAGAATCGTTTAGTGATTTCATGCCATTTCATCGCACCAAAGTAAAATTAAAACAAGAGATCGTAACCTTAGGAGTCCCTGGAGTTGACCCTAACTTGAGCAAAGGTACTTATGTTAAGCCTGAGGCATGGAATGCTTTAATTCGTTCAGAAGATGTTACGGTCATTGATACACGGAACGATTATGAAGTAAGCATCGGTACCTTTAAACGCGCCATTAATCCGATGACCAAAACATTCCGCTCTTTTCCGGAGTTTGTTAAAACCCAGCTTGATCCCAAACAACATAAAAAAATTGCTATGTTTTGTACTGGGGGTATTCGCTGTGAGAAGTCGACCGCTTATCTCAAACAACAAGGGTTTTCTGAAGTGTATCATTTGCAGGGTGGCATATTAAAATACCTGGAAGAGGTGAGCCCGAATGATTCGTTATGGCAAGGCGAATGTTTTGTATTTGATGAGCGTGTTACGGTCAATCACGATTTGCAACCAGGGCAATATGATCAATGCCACGCGTGCCGGCATCCTCTTTGTGAACAAGATAAACATCACCCTGATTACGTGGTGGGTGAAAGTTGCCCACGTTGTGCCAAGCTATTGTCGGATGAACAACGTCAACGCTTTGCTGAACGGCAAAAACAAACCCAATTAGCTCGGGCGCGTGGTGAAGAGCACATTGGAGGCGTTGTGGCCGACATTATCAGCACGCGTCGAGTAGAAAAAAAACGTCGTAAACAGCAAGGAGTGTCAATTAAGAAACAAGGTTTTACCTTACTTGAGATAATGATAGTGATTGCCATTTTGGGTATTTTGGTTTCATTAGCGATTCCATCCTATCAAAATTACACCATTAAAGCGCGTGTGAGTGAAGGATTGCAATTAGCGGCAGTAGCTAAATTAGCCGTGTCTGAAAGCGTGTTATTAACGCATCATCTGCCGACCAATCAGCGTGAAACGGGTTATCAAACACCAGCGCCTACCCCTAATGTAGCTGCCATTGTGATTCGCGATAACACCGGTGACATTGAAGTGAATTACACCAAAGCCGCGGGCGGTGGTAGTTTAATTTTTCATCCCACCTTGAAAGCAAACGGCGAATTGGTGTGGTCTTGTCAGGGGGGTAGCTTGGCGGCAACGTATCGTCCGGCTTATTGCCGCTAACTCATGAATCGAATCAAACTGATGAACAAGACGTTATTGGCTTCTGCCGGCTTTTTATTAATGTACTGATTCATGTATCCCACATTTAACCCTACGTTTGCCTTCATAAAGTAGAAAAAGCCAATGGACAATCGATTTTGATCAAACGTAGTAGTTTTCACCCAAGGTACTGAGTTAAGATTGAGAAAACACTCGTCGTTTACAGCAACATACCAACGCTTTTTGAGTGGAATCATCCAATAAGCTCGCTCACGAATTCGTAGTCCCCATTGTGAACTTTGAAATGACCGACGTTGTTCAAAACGCAATCTGGATGAGTATTGATCCTTAAAAGGAACGTTCCAAAGGATTTGTTCCCAGACGCGGTATTCGTCTTGTACTCGATTACTAACGTCTTCATCAACAGCATTACGATCCGAATAGTTACTGTAATTTTGCCCAAACCAAAATTGCCAGTGAGGAATCACTAGAGTGCCGACGCTTGCGTTAATGAGCGATTCGTCATAACCATTTGCGCGATTAACCAACCGAATTTGTGGTTCTATATTGTATAATAATTGACCGTCTCGACCAAAGTAGCTGGCTACCATCCATAGTTTTGAGTAATTTTGGCTTAACGCAAGCGAGGAAACGAGGCCAAGTAATCCTGCAAAAATCCAACGTGAAATCATCATGTTTTGCCTAATCTGATAGCAGCGGTTCGTGCAACTCGCCACCGGTAAGAGGCTCGGGTACTCCGGTTGTGCCAGGCACACTGAGTGGCAGTCTTTTGATGCTTCTTACCGCAAGGTAAGCAAACAATTGTGCCTCCATGGCTGCCGTACTCCAACCAGCTTCATCGGCTGTTTCAACGCGCACGTGTGAGCCGCAACGCTCTTGCAGCAATGTAACCAAGTTATCGCGAATGACCGGGTTGTACCAGCCGCCACCAGCCAAAATCCAGTGGTAGGGAATTTCGTTTGATGCCAAAGGGAGTTTATCCAAACTGTCGATTAGCGTTTTTGCGGTAAAATATTCCAGTGTTGCACAAGCATCAACCAGTGATAAAGACGCTAATTCAGGAATCAGCGTTAAATCATGACTATCCAGCGACTTGGGTGGCTTGGCATTCAAATAACCTGGCTTTTTTGCTAGTGCTTTGTGCATTAACTGTTTTAGCACGGACTGATTCATCTGTCCTGCGCGGCCGTATTGGCCATCTTTATCCATGATTTCTTGGCCTTGGGTCCGCTGCCTAACAAGCCTATCAACTAGGTTATTGCCAGGACCGGTATCAAAACCGATTAAATCGTTTATTTCAGTGTTTCGAATCAGCGTTATATTCGCGATGCCGCCGCAATTGGCCACAATGAGTGGAATTTTACCATCACGTTTGGCTAGTGCTTGATGAAAAAGTGGCGCTAAGGGCGCACCTTGTCCGCCGGCGGCAAGATCGGCTTGACGAAACTGATTCACTACCCTAATAGCGGTCAGGCGGGCTAATAAAGCGCCATCGCCCATTTGAATGCTTAGCTTCGCGCCTGGGTTGTGCAGTAGGGTTTGCCCATGGTACCCAATCACGTCAATAGCAGCGGATTGATAACCAGTCGTAGCAAGCAAGTACGCAACAGCTTCGGCATGCTGTTGGGTCGATAGTTGGGTAATAGTGGTCAAACTTAGTGGGTGCGTGGTGGTAAACTTTTCTTGTATCAGGCTACTTAGTTTAAGTAGCGCCGCTTGCAGATCAACAAGGTTTAACTGTAACTCATCTTGTAAATAGCTCCGCAAAGCGGCTACGTAAAATTGGTTGGCACGCCGTAAGTCGCCCTTGGCTGACTGAACGGCTCGTTCAGCTGCTTTGAGCAGCCATTGGATTTCCGTTGAATAAACCAATTGAACATGGCCTAATTCTACTAATTGGTTTTCGCCATCGGTTTGTAGTAATGCGGCGTCAATGCCATCCATCGAGGTACCGCTCATCAGGCCAATACTGAGCATAAAATGATAATTGTTCCACCATGACGGGTGCGCTCAAGGTATAACGCCAAGCGTTAAGTTGTCAAGTAAATAGCCATTCATTTGAGTGGCACCATTGGGTTTGTGTCTTGGCGCACCAAGACACAACCCCCTATCTCCGTTTGGTAAAAAAATTGCTCAAAAATAAGCTACACTTAAGTTAATGGCGTTACTAGCCTACTTAAGACCCTTGTGAGGGAGAGGTAGCATGCGTTCAGGTACGGAAGAAACACAAGATTGGATTACCGAGTACGAGGCCATACGCGAGCGGGTATTCATTAAAAGACATCAAAGAAAAGACTCCATGCTTTTCGAACTACCCGCTACAAATAGACACCGGCCTGATGTGCGGGCCTTTCAGATCGCGCAGGAAAAAATTATGCACGGTGAGTTAGTGTTGAGACCAGGTCCAAATCAAAAATATCCTATAACCTCAGACTTGACATCAACAACTATAGAATTACTACAGTACCCCGAAGGCGTTAAACAACAACGGATTTGGCTTGGCGTACGAAAATTTCTTGACGAGGTAAAGTACTCAGAACGAAAAGATACATCTCCAAAAAAAAATCTCGAGGACTTTATCAAAGCTCTAGAAGAGCCGCAAATTAGTATTGATAAGGACAAAGTTATTGTGAAATTTTGTAAGATTAATGAAATTGGAAAAAAAGCGCTCGAAAATTTTTTATCAAAAAACGAACGCTACAACCAGCAAACTTGCTATGACCGTTTGACTGAAAATAGTCATTTTTTAAATAACATAACGTTAACTACAATACAAGACGATTCACTCGAGCAAATTATGGTTCACTCAAGCCTTTCTGAGGAGCAAATAAAATTACTAAAGGACACGCTACCAAAGAAATTAAGAGAATTAAGAGAATTAAGAGAATTAAATGAAGAACAAATTAATTTAATCGGTAGGTTATTTAAACTGAGTAGGTTGCCTGATGAAACTCACAAAAATTTTCCACCACGCCTCACTCAAGCCTTACGTACAATTTATACTAATCCTCAAGCTAGTATACAGATCGAAGGTATTGATCAAATTGTGGCAAAGGCAGAGGCAGAAAATCAATTACAACGTGAAAGAGCTCCTATTCCTACCTCAGCTCCACCGCCCAATGAAGTGTATTTGCGAAGTATAGAGTTAGGATCTCAAATGCAAAGCCTGATAAATGATCACGATCGAACAATACGGTCTATGCAAAGTACACATGAAATTGAGATTGAGAAACTTAAATCTCAGTTAGCAAGAGAGATGGAAACTAGTACTAGTCTAGTAGGAAACATAGAGCAACTTAAAGCTAAATCAGAACAACTAATTCAGAGCTATGAGCAAATAAAAGCTGATTTAGAAACTAAAGAACGAGGAAACTCACTGTTATTTCAACAGATACCTCTTTTGCATGCTTC
>DAIDLK010000036.1 GCA_027449525.1 Legionellaceae bacterium
GCCGGTTGATTACCCATTAAAACCAACTTCGTTGGTTAGCATGAGTATTTTTTTGATGGCCTGGGTTAATTACTCAAGGGGTATGCGCGCTTTATTTGCCCGCTTAGCGCTGCCGGTATTGCCTAATTTTCGCACTTTAAGCATCGCTATTAACGAATTAGCGAATCAAAAGCCCCGCCGCTACATTGATATGTTACTGGATGTGTGCAGGGCCGGTTATGAATGTGCTGCAATTTGGAACGTCTACCAGCGTCACGATCAAACAAACGAGATTAAAAAATTAGTCAATTTGCAAGCTCGCTTTGATCGGATGAACTACCATACTATTACAGCCTACTTTTCAACCCTGTTTCACAGAGCGCTAAGCAAAAATGAGCCTTATACTCATATCATCAGCACGCAGGTGATTGGCTTACCGGCGCTATGCGACGCGGTTCTTGATTACCGTCGGCGTTACCATAAAACAATCGTTATTCAGCAATACATCACTGATTTACCGACACAGGGAGCTGTGCATTTTTTTAATACGCTAGCCCGCCTAACGCCGGAGCAGCAACAACTGATTGAATTGTATGCCGTCAATTTAGACAAGGCGGTACTGACAAATTTTTTTCCGCAAGGACAGTATTTTTTAGCAACACACTCGCTGTCTAGTCAGAATAATCCGATGGTACGACCGGAGTTTTACAATGTAAAAAATTATTACCATCATGCTTTACATCATGAAATAATACTGCCTCCAAACTCCAATGCGCCGCATTGGGTGGTTCCAGCAGGAAAAAAAATTGCCTCTATTCTTTTAGGTAGTCAAGCAGGCTTTCACTCTCTTAGTTATTTGAATGGTTTACTGGGGGCAGCCGATGTCACTTTGGTATTTGTGTTTACTGGTAACAATGCCGGTTTACAAGAGCAAATTCATGCATGGAAGCGCGCTAACCCCGCCTGGTCGGATCGAGTTATTGCCTTAGGTTACCAAAACGATCAAGCCATGGTTGCTTTTATGACGCGCAGTAATATTGCGATTATCCGTGCCGGCGGACTTAGCGTCATGGAGCAGATGGCTATACAGCATCCTAGCGAACAATTGGTGTTAATTCATCACGGAAATACCGACGAATCCGGCTTAACATCAGGAATTCCTTGGGAGGATGGTAATGCTGATCAACTGTTAAGCTACCTTCATAGCCAGGGTATTGCTGCATCCAAAACATGTCCAGAGCAGCTGACAAATCAGTGGAATGCTTGTGTCTCAGCAAAATGAATATTATAGTCCTAAGCTTGGTTTAATTGCATGAGTATCAATGTGTTGTTTCCCTCCTTGACAACCGTTAATCAATACCCGCTAGCCGCTTTTGAATCGACCTTGCTAGCACAAACTGAAGCTATTGAAGCATGGTTCACCGCGCAGTGGAAGCTTACTCCCGCACCCATTACCTCCTCCGTTGATCTACGCCATGCAGGTTTTAAATTGGCTCCAATTGACACGAATTTATTTCCGGCCGGCTTTAATAATCTCCACCCTGATTTACGTCCATTGTGTACGGAAGCGTTACGTACTCATATAAGTAATTGTTTGCCTAGCTGTCAGAAAGTACTCATTTTACCTGAAGGCCATACGCGCAATAGTTTTTACTTACAAAGCTTGACTGTGTTGTATAACTGCCTGGTGGATACCGGCTTTAACGTGCGTATTGGTCATGTTGATGAAAACGTGACGATGGCTAGTGAATTGATGACCACGGAAGGTAAAACGTTACGCATTGAGCCGCTTGAACGCTTTGGAAAGCGGTTGAGCGTGGCAGGCTTTGACCCCTGTCTACTGCTGTTAAATCATGATTTATCAGCTGGTATTCCACCCATACTACAAGACCTAGAACAACCGATTTATCCAACGGCCCAGCTGGGTTGGTCTATGCGGCGCAAATCATCCCATTTTGAATTATTCAACGCAGTTAGCCGTGAATTTTCGCAGTTAGTGGCAATTGATCCCTGGCTAATTACGCCTATTTCAGCCGCTGTAGATGGGATTGATTTTATGCAGAAAACCGGACTTGATGCACTAGCCACACAGGTGGAGTTAATCTTGTCTGCCATCCAATTACGTTACGATCAATACGGGATTGGTGAAAAGCCGTTTGTTATTGTCAAAGCAGATAATGGTACGTACGGTATGAGTGTGATGTCGGTTCATCACCCTGAAGAATTACTGCATCTTAATCGTAAACAACGGTCTAACATGTCGTCCCGTAAGGGTAGTCAAAAAGTAACACAGGTTTTGGTTCAAGAGGGTGTCTACAGTATTGAGCGGGTTAATAATCAAGCCGTGGCTGAACCGGTAGTTTACTTACTGGGTCAATTTGTCGTTGGCGGATTTTATCGTGTGCATCAATCCCGGCTGGAAAATCAAAGTTTGAATACACCGGGCATGTATTTTACTCCAATGACTCTCAATCCAAATCAACTAGAGCCCTATCATCTCCCCAAAACGCAAACGATGATGAACCGATTTTATGTGTATGGTGTGGTGGCTCGATTAGCTGCTTTAGCAGCAGCGCGTGAAGTGATGCTGAGTGGAGGCAAGCAATGAAATTAGCGGTGCTGATGAATAAACTATCCGAGCTAAAGCCTGATCATGATACGTCACTTGCGCTACTGCATGCCGCGAGCCGGCGTGGATGGGATTGCTATTATTTTATTCAACATGATTTAGTCTGCCGGGATGGGCTCGCTTGGGCGCGCGTTGATACGCTCAATGGGCTTGCTGGGGGCAGCAAGTTAGTCCGACTCGATTCGTTTGATGTTATTTTTATGCGCCAAGACCCCCCGTTTGATACGGAATATTTGTATGCCACCTATGCATTAGAGTTGGCAGAGCAAGCTGGGGTCCTGGTGATCAACAGTCCACGTGGATTACGCGATGCGAATGAAAAAATGTTCACTTTGCAGTTTCAACAGTGCATCTCACCGACCTTAGTCACCCGTAATATTGCGCATTTAAACGCCTTTTGGCAGCAGCACCAGCACGTGGTGTTCAAACCGTTGGATGGGATGGGAGGGAAGGGCGTGTTTGAGGTTGACCAACGAGGCCTTAATTTGCCGGTTATTTTGGAAACACTAACTCAAAATGAACGCACAACTATTATGGCGCAACGCTATATACCCGAAATCAAAACGCACGGAGATAAACGAATTTTATTACTAGCGGGTCAACCAGTACCATTTGCCTTAGCACGTTTTCCTAAAGCGGGTGAGTCGCGAGGGAATCTTGCCGCAGGTGGGCAGGGAAAAGTAATTGAGATCACAGCGCGTGATACATGGATTTGTCAACAAATAGCGCCGGCTTTACGGGAAAAAGGTTTAATGCTGGTGGGCATTGATGTCATTGGCGACTATCTAACTGAAATTAACGTTACTAGCCCAACCTGTTTAGTCGAAATTACTGCAGCCACGGGTTATGATATTGCTGGGAGGTTACTTGACAATGTAGAACAACAATTAGCCTCGCATGATAGGTGAATGTTGATCGGGGTTATCTGCTAGAGAACTTTTAAGTAATTCTATCACGTACTCATCGCTATGTTCTGTTGCATAATCCAATGCATCTTGTTTCTGCGTTTCCCAAACTGCATCGTTTAAATCGCGCCCTTTTTCTAATAGTAATTTTAACCCAGCATGATGTTCCATCGCCCAAATAAGCAGCGATTTTCCATCGACAAGTTGCGTTAATTCAACAGGAATCAAGCTGTGATTCAATAACAGTTCTAGTTTTTTTTCTGAGCGCAACAGTAGGCAATAAGTAATGGGGGTATAGGAGTGCAGTTGATCATCGTCACCCATATAAGAAAAATGAGCATTTGGATTAGCGCCGTAACTTAATAGTAATAAAATAGCGCTGGCTAAATTGATTCGAACAGCCAAGCCTAAGGGTGATTCTGGTTGCGATTGATCATTCACTGCGGCTCCATGTTGCAACAAACACTCTAAACACTCTTCATAATGCCCTAATTCGGGATCTTGATAGGTTTTTTTTCGTTGTTTTGCAAGGCAATGAAGCGCTAGGTAGATGAGCGGTTTTGGATTTTTACCAATAAGCGTGTTCGGATCGGCGCCGTGCTCTAAATCGAATTGTAATTTTTTGTAATCTCCTAAGTAAACATGCGCTTCAGCTATTCCATAAACGTAGCCTAAGTCAGTGACGTGCGAATTAAAATACTCCTTGAATAAACCAATATTGGTGTGAACGTATTGTGATTCTTCATCCATTAAACAGTGTAGTTCTTTGATTTTAAAATTATTTTTAATTGCATAACGAATATTTTTTATTGCAATCGGGCCAACGTATCGTTTTTCCTCTCGATTGCTATTACGGTAAAAATACAAATAAGATGCGCATAGGTTATTCGTTGGATTGAAATAATTCATAGGTGCGTAAAGCAGCCAAACTTCGGGTTGAATAAGAACACCCATTCGATCATACAAAACGGGGAACAAAAAAGTATCTAGCGCCGGCAATGGTAAGCAGGTCTGAGCGAAGGAAGCCTTGCAGCGTACGTTCGTATCAATAACATAGCCACCTTGTGTTGAAATAATAAACGTTGCAAAAAGATCTTTCATGCGCACACAATTCTGGATATACGCGATGCCACTGCTTTGGCTTTCGTCAGTCAATACTTGGTAGATATCCCAAACCTCTTGAGCCATCATTTGGATGGCGCTTTGTTGGTTGGGTTGCAATAAAGCTTCAAGATAATCCTCAATCGCAAACACTTCAATAGTAATTTTTTTTCCAAAAAATAGTTGAAATAAGCGTTTTGGTGTATTTTTTTGCACCAAAATATCATGGGATTAGGGGTGTTAATCAACTTCGACTGTTCAGCAAATGATTCAGGAGCGATGACATCTTGCCCCCCTTGCGCAAATTTAGTAGGACCAATCCAAATGAAATGAAGGGTAGGGACATCCATACTTGCCAAACTTGATCAGAATGATTACAATATATTCATTATAGCATTATAAAACCAATAGTGTGTTTTTTTTAATATTTCCTTAATGTTGCTCCTTTAACATCGTCTAATTGCCAGGAAAAGTTTGATCGAGAGGTTTGCTCATGGAAAATGAAAAATTTTTAATTAAGGGTACTAAAAAAACTCGCGCAATCAAGGCTTTGAAGCTTGGCACTCATTCAACGGGAATCGTCATTCCTGAGCCCAAAATTAATCAACAATCCAATTTAGCACACAGTACACTACCCCGCGCCTCAACCTTGAAGAGCAAAGCGCGTTCCAATTACATTAAAAAACAACTTGAAAGTCCAGCAAAAAAATTCAACAAAAGAAAAACGTTGAATAAAAATGGTTCTTTATCTCAGAAAGCTGCCGCACTGAAAGTTGGCAAAGTTACCAAATTATTGAAATCAAGAGACACACTTAAGCAACTTAACAAAAGTATACCGCGTAAAGATTACGAGAAGCATTTAGAAGATATCTCTGGTCGCCCTCTAACGATAGCGACTTTATTACGTGATCATGCAAACGATAAAAGAAATCCAGAGAATCATAATCAGCGTGCTTTTTTTACCTTGCTAAAGCGTAAATTTAATCGCGTTGTAACCAATCATTTCCCATTGCCAAATGCTTCTGTATCAGCAAATCCGGTTAGACATCCCTATATTCATTCGGAGTCTTTCTTCGACGAGTTCCAACCCAATCTTTTCCAAGAACCGATGGGTAACGAACGATTGGTTTTCAAAGAACCTGCAGCATTAATTGCAGCCCTCAATACACCTGAATTATTTCATAGTATTGCGTCGGGAGAGTTCGGTTATTTTGGTGTAAGGCATCGTGACAAACAAACCAACCAAGTCATTGAAACATTAATCGATTTGCAACGGCTTTTTCAACCTGAAGGAATCGAACCTCGCTTGTTATTTTCAATTATTGATTTATTAAAACAGAACCATCTTGAATTCTTCTTATTCGCATCTGATGTGCCTGTACCGGCAATTAATCCAGCTCTCATAAAACAATTTTTTGATCAATTTCCCGCACTGTTAGCATCCACGTCGTCAAGTTTACACGCAGCATCGATTAATCCCTTGCCATTAATTGACGCCATTGAGCCTGCCGTTGTAGTAGAGCCAGTCGCGCCAGCTGGCGAAGAAATTGAACCTGAAGAAGAGTTTTTTGATGCAATCGACGCCATTGAGCCTGCCGTTGTAGTGGCGCCAATCGGGCCAGCTGTCGAAGAAGTTGAACCTGAAGCAGCATTTTTTGATGCAATGGACGCCATTGAGCCTGCCGTTGTAGTAGAGCCAGTCGCGCCAGTTGTCGAAGAAGTCAAGCCTGAAGAAGAGCTTCTTGATGTACCTGACGACGCCATTGAGCCAGCTATCGACGAAGTTGAACCTGAAGAAGAGTTTTTTGATCCAGTAGGGGTCATGAATTCTGGGCTAGCAGTAGATGAAGGTAGCACCGATACAGAATCTTTTGATAGCAAAACATCCTCAAATGAAACTTTGTTGGATTCCTTGAGTGATCGACACTCTGATGACGACTCCATTGAAGCTAACCCCTCCATTGATAGCTTGCGGGAGCGATACGAACAATTGCTGGATTTGATTGACCAATTACCGATGAAACACAAAATATACCAAAAAGCACGCGATGCATTGGTTGATACGTTACAACATGCTGGTGATCAATTTTGGCAAAATCCGTGTGTTGATGAATTTTATCAATTTAAACCAATTTGCGTCGAAGCCATGCGTCAAGCAGAAAAGTGTTTTACTCAAGAATCAGGTATTTGGGCAAATTTCTTTCGTCCCATTTTACGTAGCATACTAGAGTTCATGACAACCATTGGTAAAAGCCTAGGATTCCTTAGTAAAACTTACCAGCCCACATGGTTTAAAAAACCACCTACTGATGCAGAAAAATTGTGGCGTGAGAGCGATATCGCCCTTGATTTATTAGGCAAGGTAGATGACAAACCGAGCGGCTTATTGCATGAAATAGAACAGCACGTTCAAAAGGTTAATCTTTAAATGGTGCAGGGGGTGGCGCTTCTTGTTTTTTGCTATTGAACAACTAGGCAAAAGGCAAGACGCGTCCCATGGCTCAACGAAGGTAGTGTCTGTTCAATAAACTACGGACACTGCTTCTTGTTTAACTGGGCTAGCTGCGCTTCATCTTCACTGTCAGAATCATCTCGAGCTCGTTTATTATTACTAGACTCATTGATAGTGCCTTGCGTAGGTGGTGCTTGTCTGGTGATTGGCAAGTTAAATAAACGATATGGATTCAGGGCTTCAAGCTGCGGGGTTAGGTAACCAGCAACCGATTGGCCCGCACGCGGTCCCGCGGGGATAACGTGGTTGAAAGTTCCTAGCGTGATTCGGTTTCCCAAATAATTTTGATTAGCCGTTAGTAGGGTTCGACCTTCAGGAGTCGCGGCCAGCCAAAAAGCAACCGACTGGCCAGCGTAAGGCCCGGTAGTGATGAGCTGATTGAGGGCTTCTTGGTTAATTAGGCTGGCTAAATGATGTTGATTGTTTGCTAACAGAGTTCGACCCTCAGGAGTCCCGGCTAGCCAAAAAGCAACCGACCGGCCAGCATGTGGTTCAGCGGCAATAACATGATTGAGCGTTTCTTGGTTGAGTAAGTTGGCCAGGCGGTTTTGGTTAGCTGCTAATAGGGCTCGACCTTCAGGAGGCCCGGCCAACCAAAAAGCAACCGATCGGCCCGCACGCGGTCCCGCGGGGATAACGTGGTTGAAAGTTCCTAGCGTGATTCGGTTTCCCAAATAATGTTGATTA
>DAIDLK010000037.1 GCA_027449525.1 Legionellaceae bacterium
GACCTGCTCATCCGCAGTCCGGCACTCGGTTTCGTGCCGCTGGCGCAACTGGCCAGCATCACGCCGTCCAGCGGCAGCAGCCTGATCATGATCGTACTGTAACAGTGTGGCCGGTTTGGGGCGCGTGGCTTTGAGTAATTGCGGATAAAAGGCAATGACATGTTCGTCGTGTCGTTTGCAGTGCTGCATGAAGCAGTTTAGTTCGGTGAGTGCCGCATCATCGAGTTGTTCGGTAATGAGTAGCATCGTGTTTAAAAGTGAAACTTAAGGATGCCAATCACGATTTCAATGCCAATCAGCACAATAATAATCACTTCTAAATGATGAGCATGTCGGATTTCAAGGTAATCGTTGAACATATCAAAAATATCGTTAATGGTATCTAATCGATGATTGATGCTGTTAACGCGACGCTGAATATGCAAATAGCGCTCGAGCATGGTGTAATATTCTTCTAAGGTGGGGTGTTGCCAAAAATATTTGGGATGGTATAAAAAATTACTAATCAGGTTTAGCTCGGTTTTTGCTCGTAAAATTTCGCCGATAACTAGCCGAATTTGTGCTCTGGAAACAGAAGCACCGCTTTTGTTAGACAAATTATTGATTAAAGGTGTGTTTTTTTCAATTAAACCCTCAAGAATGGTCTCAAAATACTGTAATTTGACCGATTGAGAAAAGCCATACGATAAACTCAACTTTAATTCATAGGCGTTCATGCTGCTATCGAGGCGTAAACAATCCACTTCAAAATACTCATGGGGTCGAATGCTGGTGGTATTACTCGGTTGGTAGCTAAATTCATCGTGCACTTGAAATGAAATGGGTTTATCCGAAAAACGCTGAATGGTGTCTAAAAAAGTATTAATTTGGTAGCGTTTGAGACCCCAGGTGACGATGGTACCGTTTTTAAAGACAAACACCAAGACATCCGGTGAGGCGAATGGTACCAGTTTTAAGAAATCACGCGATTTGTTCGATGAGTATCCGATCAGGGTTGTTTTGTAGTGATGATCCAACCGGGTTAGGTCGATGCTATCGGCAATACAATAACTCAGGCACTCCATGGTTCATGCCTCGCTTGTTTAAACAATAGGTTTTACCCGCCAGTATAACACACGGTTGGACGTTTAAGCTTCCTCTTGCGCAAGTAATTCGCGATCAGGGTATGCTTTGCGTCGCTCGGTTTCCCCACCCAGCCAAGCAGGACAAACTTCAAGAATTTGCGCAATTTTATCGAGCTGCTGTTCGGGTAACACCGCATGGCCAAAAATCATTGCGTTGGCTAAGTGTCTGGTAACGCCAAATACTTTTGCCACGGCTTTGGTTTTTTCGTTCAACTCCTCAGGCAGACCTAACAGCGACAACTCACGGTTGAACCGTTGTGAAAATACCTTACTATTCATCGCATCGCTCCTTGATTGGTATGATTTTTGGTCCATTCGTAATCCCAATACTGGTTCATCATTACTCATTTAGTTTAATTTGACAAGCGAATAACAATTCCTTCTAGTGTCAGTCAACGTTCTGATGAAAATAATTCAATTGGAGCTCGCGCGCCGCCTTAACTTCATCAAGTCGTTTGATGGTCAGATGATGCGGTGCTTGCTTTAGTTGTTCGGGATGGGTGCGTGCTTCCTGTCGTATTCGCTCCATGGCTGCAATAAAGTGATCCAATTCCGCTTTGCATTCGGTTTCAGTGGGTTCAATGAGTAAGCACTCAGGCACCATGAGTGGAAAATAAATGGTGGGTGCGTGGCAGTGATAATCCAGTAAACGTTTCGCCACATCCATGGCTTGGATGCCGTATTGTGTTTTTTCCTTGGCCAACGTGAGAATCAATTCGTGACTGGCCAGTCGGTCCGGGTACGCAGGATGATAGCCAATCCGCGTTAATTGCTTGAGCAGGTAATTGGCATTTAGCGTGGCGTACTCACTCACGCGCAATAAACCACGCTGGCCTAAGAGGCGTAGATAAAAATAGGCACGCAGTAAGATGCCAACGTTGCCCATGAAGCACGATAATCTTCCGATGCTGTGAGGTGTTTCGTCGGGAGTTGACCAACGGTAGCCTTGTGGCGTTTTGGTAACCAACGGACCGGGTAAGAAAGGAGCTAATTTAGCACTGACTGCGACAGGACCTGCCCCGGGACCACCAGCACCGTGTGGTGTGGCGAAGGTTTTGTGCAGATTGAGGTGCATGACATCAAAACCCATGTCGCCAGGCTTCACTTGCCCAACAATAGCATTTAAATTAGCACCATCATAATATAGTAGCCCACCAACCGCATGCACGGCGGCAGCCACCTTGCTAATTTGGCGCATGAACAAGCCCAGGGTTGAAGGGTTGGTGAGCATGATGCCGGCCGTTTTGGGGCCTAACTGTTGTTTGAGGCGGGCCATATCCAGCTCGCCGTCTCGGTCAGTTGGAATTTCGATGACACGAAAGCCACACATAGCGGCTGACGCAGGATTGGTACCATGTGCTGCGTCGGGAATCAGTATTTCGCAGCGTTCAGTTTCTCCGTGTGCCAAGTGGTAAGCTTTGATCATAGCCACTCCAGCCAATTCACCTTGTGATCCAGCCATGGGGGTAAGTGATACCGCCGCCATGCCGGTGATATCGGCTAAATACTGCTGGAGGGCATGCAGCGCCGTCAATGTACCTTGCAGGCTGTCTGGGTGGGAAAGTGGGTGTTGTTGGGTAAATTCACGCAGTGATGCGGCGTGGTGTACTCCTCGTGGATTGTATTTCATGGTACAAGAGCCAAGCGGATAAAAATGCGTATCCAGCGCAAAATTACGTTGGGACAGTTGCGTGAAATGACGCACCACTTGTAGCTCTGAAACTTCAGGCCAACGGGGCAAGCTTTGGCGTTGCAAAGCGGCTGGAATAAGTGTTTCCTTAGCGGGCGCGCAGCATGGTTGTTGTGCGTGGGCACGCCGTCCAGGCTCTGACTTTGCAAAGATTAGCATGGTGCCTCCTCGTGCAGTGCCTGAGCCAGTGCAACACTAAACTGCCTAATTTCATTCGTCGTGCGTTGTTCCGTGGCGCAAACCAAGAGTGTGTTTGGCAGGGCTTGGTAGTAAGGTGCAATGGCTAATCCGCCTAATATGCCGTGTTCACGTAAGCGCGTTAAAACCGGTTCTACGGGGGTACGTATTTGCAGCAACGCTTCGTGAAAATACGGCGCATCAAACACTCGAGTGACACCCGGTATGGCAGTTAATGCGTCGACGAGGGACCGCGTGTTCGCATGACAGGCACGGGCGACATCCGCTAAGCCCTGCGGACCTAAGAGACACATGTGAATGGTGGCCGCCGTGACGAGTAGGCCCTGATTGGTGCAGATATTTGAGGTGGCTTTTCCGCGACGAATGTGTTGCTCGCGGGCTTGAAGAGTCAGGGTGAAGCCAGGGTTGCCGGCTTGGTCCAGTGTACAGCCCACGATACGCCCAGGCATTTGGCGCACAAAGGCAAGACGAGTACTAAAAAAACCAAAATAGGGTCCACCGGAATGCATTGGGGCACCCAGTGGTTGACCCTCACCGCAGACAATATCAGCACCTTCAGTGCCCCAGCTGCCGGGTGGCTTCAGTAAGCCGAGCGCCACTGGATTCACACAAGCAATGCAGTGTGCCTGTTGGTGATGTGCCCAATCAGTGAGTGTATCCACGTCTTCTAAGCCGCCGAAAAAATTTGGTTGTGCGATAATCAATGCGGTAATTGGCGTTTTGGTTAAGGCATTGAGGGTCGCAAGGGAAAGTAATCCGCTGCGTGCGTCAAATGGAACGCTGATCAATTCAATGGCTTGGTGTCTGACAATGGTATCCAGTGTCGCACGGTAGAATGGATGCAAGGTGTCCGGTACCAGGATGCGATAAGGTGGTTGCTTCTCTCGACTTAAACGCACACTCATCAAGACTGCCTCGGCGAGTGCGCTGGCGCCATCGTACAGTGAGGCGTTAGCGACTTCCATGCCAGTTAACTCGGCAATCAAGCTTTGGTATTCGTACAGTAATTGCAAGGTCCCCTGACTTGCTTCCGCTTGGTAGGGGGTGTAGGCGGTTAAAAATTCACCACGGCTGGCAATATCCCAGACTGCCGCTGGAACGTGGTGTTGGTAACTGCCGGCACCGATAAAGCACACTGCCGCCTTGTTTTGTTCGGCAAGAGCCTGTGCATGCTGCATTAGCGCCATTTCTGGCATGCCGTCCGGCAGGCTATTTAGGCTGCGATTAAGCAAGTCGCTCGGGATTTCCGCTAACAAATCATCCAGCGTTTGCACACCAATTGTCTCCAGCATGCTGGCAGTTTCTGCTTCCGTGTGCGGAATAAATGGCATCATGGTTGCAACTCAGTCAGTTGTTGGTATTGCGCTGTTTCTAATAACGTCGTGAACTCGTTAGCATGACTTGGCAGCAGTTTGACCAGCCAGCCGTCTTGTTCAGGGGATAGGTTCACTAGTGCAACATTGTCTTGCACGGCGGCATTAACCGCCACTACCTCACCACTGATGGGTGCATAAAAATCAGCGGCGGCTTTGACTGATTCGACCACACCCAAGGGTGCGCCTTGGGTAACTTGGGTGCCTACCCTGGGCAGTTCAATATAAACTAAATCACCCAAGAGTGCCTGCGCGTGTTCGGTAATGCCCATGATCATCAACTCGCCATCTGGTAACAGCCATTCATGTGTTGCGGTAAAACGTTTTGTGGTTGGGTGCATGCATTAGCTCCTTTTTCGCGGGATGAAACGGGTTTTTCCACAACGCACAGGATAACATTTGCCGCGGATTTCGATCTGTAGTGCGGTAGGCACTGGAGTTGCAAGGCGCGCTAAAGCAATGGAGTGTCCCAGGGTGGGTGAGAACGACCCACTGGTGATCACCCCTACTGGGTGGTCATTAGCCAGCACCGTGAGGCCCTGACGCATGATGCTATTTTCCAGCAACGAGAGGCCCACTAGCCGTCGGGTTAAGCCCTGTTGTTGTTGAAGACGCAAGGCGTCCATGCCAATAAAATCGCGTTGGATGGGCTCCCACTGAATGGTCCAAGCTAAGGCTGATTCCAATGGGCTCGTGGTTTCATCCATGTCCTGACCCGACAGCAACAACCCGGCTTCCAAGCGTAAAGTATCCCGCGCGCCTAAGCCGCAGGGTTGCACGCCGGCTTGAATGAGCTGATCCCACACCGCGCCAACCTGCTCTTGAGGTAAGATGAGCTCAAAGCCGTCTTCGCCGGTGTAGCCGGTGCGGGCGATAAACCAGGTGTCGTGCTCCATACAGGCAAACGGTGCTAGGGCCGCAAGGCTCTCTGCCGTGGCTGGGGGAACCATCGTGGTTAAATACTCACGAGCGCGCGGCCCTTGCAATGCGAGCATGGCCAATTCTTGGCGCTCTTGTAAGCCGACGGCAAAGCCTGGCATTTTGTCGCGTAACCAACTAAGCACACGTGTCTTGGTGGCGGCATTGAATACGAGGCGGTAATTGTCCGGTGCGCGTTGATAAGCAATTAAATCATCAATGATGCCACCGCGTTCATTGCACATGCAGCTGTATAGCCCGTGACCAAAGCGAGGTAATTGGTCGATATCATTGCACAACAAATGGCGCAAGAATTGCCGACCACCGGCACCTAAAGTATCGACAATGGTCATGTGCGACACATCAAACACCCCGGCCGATTGACGTACAGCATGATGTTCAGTGAGCTGTGAGCCATAATGCAGTGGCAACTCCCAACCGTGAAAATCAACCATTTTGGCGTTTAGGGCCAGGTGATGAGCATGCAAAGCAGTCTTGGCTAGCACGACGATTCCCTGTCTAATGAAGACTACCAATGAGTATACCGATAAGTCGCTTATCATGAATAGTCTGATACGGTAAAATTCAATTGCATTCCCTTATGGACGCGGCTATATTGCAAGATAGACGAGCTGGATTATCGATTGAGTCTATTTTGTTAACGATACGGCTAGTTCATTGGCAGCAATTCAACGCCACTATCAATCATGGTCCAGCATCTTCCCTTTTTTAACAAACAGAGGTTGCGTGGAAAATAAGCGGGTTTATCTTAATAATCGCCTACAGTTTAGTCGTTTAATGAACGGCTGGGATGTACTGTTGTTATTGGTTATTTTTTTGATCTTATTTGCTCTCAGTTGGGCCGGCCAGCAAATGGCGACACCCTATGCGCTGGGTGATCAACTGCCTATTTCGCTGCAGGTGGCGTATCTACCGGGCTATGCATCGCGAACGGTGCTGCGGATGTTTATTGCCCTGTTCTTTTCGTTGTTGTTTACCTTTACGGTTGGCGTGCTCGCCGCAAAGAACCGTCGTGCGGAGCAAATCATTATCCCAACCATTGATATTTTACAGTCCGTACCAGTATTGAGTTTTTTAGCTATTACCGTTACGGGCTTTATTCATTTGTTTCCCAATAGTTTACTTGGCCCTGAATGTGCCTCAATTTTTGCTATCTTTACGGCGCAAGTATGGAATATTGTGTTGAGTTTTTATCAATCGTTAAAAACGATTCCGTACGATTTGCGTGAAGCGGCGCTGATGTTCCAGCTATCGCCCTGGCAGCGGTTTTGGAAAATAGAGGTTCCCTGTGCAATGCCTGGTTTGCTATGGAACTTAATGATGTCCATGTCCGCCAGTTGGTTTTTTGTGGTGGTTTCTGAAGCATTGATTGTGGCGCATCAAGACATTCGTTTGCCCGGGGTGGGTTCTTATATTGCGCTGGCGATTGAGCGGCATGATTTGTACGCGCTTGGGGCGGCCATGTTGACCATGGTGTTTGTTATTTCGTTTTATGATCAAGTCTTATTCAGACCCTTATTGGCTTGGTCGGAAAAATTTCGATTAGACGACTCCTCTCCCGATGATGTCAATCAATCGTGGTTGCTGGACTGGGTACGCAAGAGTTTCATGATGAAGCGATTGAATCGACACGTGGATTGGTTGGCCAATCGAGTGGTTAACGTCCGCTGGCTACGTCTACCAGCGTCTACACGCTCGTTGGAGTCACATGCCAGGACGGTAGGTCGCTGGGAGTGGCTGTGGAATATGTTGCTTGTGGTCAGTTTATTACTCGCCGGACGCGAGCTATTAGGATATATTTTGTTGACGCTGCAGGTGGCTGACGTTGTGCACGTAGTATTTCTTGGTGCGGTTACCGGCACGCGGGTAATTGTCTTAATTCTACTCAGTTCATTGCTGTGGATTCCGGTAGGCGTTTGGATCGGTCAGCGACCCGTTCTTGCGCAAACCTTGCAGCCTTTGGTGCAGTTTGCTGCAGCCTTCCCGGCTAATTTACTTTACCCCTTAGTGGTGATTGCAATTGTACGCTTTCATGCCAATGTGGAGATTTGGCTCACCCCGCTGATGATCTTGGGCACGCAATGGTATATTTTGTTTAATGTGATTGCTGGGGCAAGTGCGATTCCTGAAGATATCCATGCGGTGACAAGAAGCTTTGGTGTTCGTGGAGTATTGTGGTGGTGGCGTGTCATTTTACCAGGGATTTTCCCGTTTTATATTACAGGCGCTATTACTTCTGCAGGCGGTGCTTGGAATG
>DAIDLK010000038.1 GCA_027449525.1 Legionellaceae bacterium
TGCAGTCGTTTCATGCCGCAAAGCATGATCCCTTTTTTTGTTCAATGCAAGCATTTTGAAAGATCACGGGTATATACCTAGCGCACCGTTTTTACCATTAGGACTTGTCACGGTGAATTCGTCGCCCACAAAATCGATAATGTTAATGGTTTGTTGCTTGCCCTGCGAGCTCCAGTAGCCGCCAATCTCGGCCAGCGTATGTCCGGTAGGGATGAAGGACATCCTATCGGCAAAACTGGATGAAGAGCAAAGTAACATTAGGCAGCCAGCTAAGTTCAAAGCGAGTTTTCCAGAGGTTGTATGGGTTATTTTTATCATTAAAAAGTTACTCCACAGATGATTGCGTTTGCATAATTGCTGCCCGTTGAAAGGTCCGTTAGTATTTGATTGGTCTGTTTGGTGAAAGTGCCTTTACCAAGGTAAAAAAATCGATACCCGCAGGCAAGTGCATACGTATTGAGTGCATTAAATTCTAACGCCATGCCGGCCGTTGCACTAAACGTCACTTGACTATCACCAATAAATGCATTATGAGGCACACTATTAGTTCGTATGGATTTTTCGGTGAAATTGCCGGTACTAATAAAGTTAGGTCCTATGCCTATGTTCATGTTGAGAGCGTATGGTAGTGTTTCTGGTGTCAGTTTGACTTGGCTTGTGACATACAGCGGGTAATGGGTAATTGTGTAGCTGTAAGCAAGATTGTTATAGCGTTGTTCTTGAATGACCTGTCCAGAGACAGATGTTTTTGGCAGATAAAAGAAATTGAGGCCATGTGATAGCTCAAAATAATCATAGTCCGTACTGTTTAGAAAGTAACCTACCCCAACTAACCCGTTGCGACCATTGCCATCGGTTACGGTGAAGTAATCGCCTTTGGAGGCATTGATATTAATCGATTGAGACTCACCTTGAGAACTCCAGTAGCCGCCTACAGCTACGGTTGGGTGTCCACTGGATAAGTTACTAGCTTGAGCAAAGGAGGTGAGCGACAGAATTGCGCAAAACAAGGCACATTGCTTAGTATCGTTACGCATGAAATCCTGCATACCTAACCTTAGTTTCAATACTAATTGCCATTCTTCTTACTAACCTAACAAGGATGCATAGAGACTTCAAGGTTTTTCTTGCTAAGGGTTAATGGTTTTTTTGCATGCAGAGGTATTATGGTTTTGGATTGTCCGTTTTTGTTGGAGTGGCAATGAGCTGGACGATACCTAAATCGCCAGATGGCTTGCGATGGACTAACAAGTCAATGCTGAGCAATTGGGCAACTTTTTGCTCTTTATTGGCATACACGACGTTGAGCGGCACCGACACTTTCCATTCGTTTTCCTTCAGCAAAATAACGGTAGCTTTGCCTTGCACTTGGCTAGAGACATTGAGTTGGTTGGTTTTTATCGCCTCTAGATTACCCGATTGATGCATAGCATCATTGAAGCCTTTCCAGCCTTGGTCTGTGTAACATGCTTTTAGTTGTTCAAGCTGATTGTCAATACTAGCATGATCAAATGTAAAAGAACTGGCGGCGGCTTGGTTCGCCCAGGCTTCCACGGTAGCCGGTGGGATGGGTTGTGTGTCTTTGGAAAAATGAGAGTCGCACGTTATATTGCTAGGTACTGTGGTAGCCTGCGGAACGGTGGGGGTGGTCGTTTCAGCGAATACGCTCAGTGGCAGTATGAAAGAGAAAGCTGCTAAGTGTCGGAATAGTTTCATTTTTTATGGCCTCGGGCTGAGTAACGTTGTTTACTGAATACTCTGCCAGGTTTGGTTGACACTTTCAATCCCTGTGCCTATGATTCGAAAGTGTTAATGACCTTAAGCGTGAGGACTGTGTGTTTGTTATTACCGGCGGCGGGAGTGGAATTGGACGAGCGTTAGCTATTACCCTGGACGCCCGTGGCTATGATGTACTAATTGTTGGGCGTCGATCGACTCAGTTAGCAGAGGTGGTCGCGAAAGGGAAACAAATTGAAGCCTGTTGTACTGATCTTTCCACTGTTTCTGGCCGTTCGGTTTTAGTGGAGCGGCTAAGCCGCTACCCGAGCCTGCTCGGTTTGGTACATAATGCCGGGATTATTGAACCGATCGCCCCGTTGCGTAAAGTTAATGAAATGAACTGGCGCACGGTGATGGCAACCAATATTGAAGCGCCGCTTTGGCTAACCCAAGCTTTGTTTAGTCAGTTAATTGACGGACGTATATTGCATGTCGGTTCTGGTGCGGCGTATTTTCCTGTTAAAGGTTGGGCTGCTTATTGTGTATCCAAAGCAGCGCTGGCGATGCTAACGCGGTGTTGGCAATTAGAACATCCTGAGCTTGCTTTAGCGAGTGTTATGCCGGGTATTATTGATACCGATATGCAGGCGATTATTCGTCAGGCCAACGGTATGGATCAAGCGAAACAAAACTATTTTATTGCACTCAAAAACTCGAATCATCTCCTGAGCGCCCAACAAGTTGCGGAATTTTTAGCACATCTTTTGTTGGACGTCAGTCGTGCTGATTACGTTGCTAAGGAATGGGATATTTATACTGATAGCAAACACGAGTTCCCACATGCATAACACACCAGCTGAGATAACCTGGCGCGTTATGCTCCTTGCGGTTGTTTTGACGATTTTGTTGGCGGCGTCCAATGCGTATTTAGCTTTGAAATTGGGGATGCTAACGTCAGCGTCAATTCCAGCGGCTATTATTTCCATGGGAATCTTACGTTTTTTTAAGCAAGCAACTATTCTAGAAAATAACGCCGTACAAACAGCGGCTTCGGCTGGTGAAGCGGTAGCTGGTGGTATTGTCTACACCATTCCAGCATTAATCATTATCCACTACTGGCATCATTTTGATTACTTCACGAATGCAAGCATTGCTTTTTTTGGCGGAATTTTAGGTGTGCTATTCTCTATTCCTTTGCGCCGTATTCTAGTCAATGAGCCATTATTAAATTTTCCTGAGGGGCAGGCTATTGCTGAAGTATTGAAAGCATCCGATGAGGGAAAAAGCTTTTCTCATTTACTCCATGGCAGTATGATTGGCGCGTTACTGGAGTTTTTGCAAGAAGGGCTCAATCTCATGGCAGGCAGCTGGGGATATTGGTTCATGCTAAAGCGCATGCTGGTGGGAATTAGTTTAGGCTTTTCTGCCACGCTGATTGGTGCTGGCTATTTGATTGGTGAACAGATGGCGTTTAGTATTTTTTTGGGCGCTATCATCGCGTGGTTTTTTGCACTACCATGGCTTAGTTATGTCCAATCGGGATTATTGACTGATTCGGCGCATACTACTATGTTGAGGCTGTGGGAGCATGATTTACGCTATCTAGGCATTGGGGCCATGTTATGTGCTGGGGGTTGGACCTTCCTGCTGTTGATTAAGCCGCTTTGGCGTCGAATTCATGCCTCATTAAGGTTTACTGAGCGTGTTAGTCCGTTCAGCAAAGTGCCATGCACCGACCGTGATTTACCTGCACGCTTTAATGCCATCATCTTGTGTTTAGTAGCCTATTGTTTATACCGCTTGTTTCAGGTGGTTTTACCTTTGCATGCCGTTGGTTTTACGGCGGCGGCGGCCGGTTGGTTAGTGTTTGCAGCGGTATTGTATGTATTTAGTGTTGGATTTTTCTTTTCCATTATCACGGCGTATTTTTCGGGTATGGTTGGTGTGTCAGCAAGCCCTGGAAGTTCGGTAGTCATCGCCGGTATTTTATTTGCCGCTTGGTTATTACTCAGCGCCGTACAATTGGGAATTAGCGTACCTTTAGGTGCAGAGCAATTAAAAGCAGTTGAAGCCGTAACAATTATTATTGCCTCTGTCGTGACTGGTATTGCAGCTATTGCAAATGACAACACGCAAGATCTTAAAGTCGGGCAACTGGTCGGTGCCACTCCATGGAAACAGCAGCTAATGCTGATTTTGGGTGTAACGGTTTCAGCTTTAGTGATTCCACTGGTAATGCAGTTATTGTTTGATGTATACGGTATCGCTGGCGTCATGCCTCGCGCTGGCATGGACATTGGTCGTTCGTTGCCAGCACCTACCGCTGCATTATTTGCGGCAATTACTGAAGCGGTATTTCATTATCAACTGCCATGGCAAATGATGTGGAGTGGTGCTGTGGTGATTGCTGTGTTACTGGTGATAAACACTTTGGTAAGCATTCGTTCGCAACAACGTTTATCCGTACTAGGTGTTGCTGTTGGCATGTATTTGCCACTCTCATCGTCTGTGCCGTTATTGTTCGGTGGATTGATTGCGCGCCGAGTGAATCAGCACTTGTTGCGCGCGCATGGTTCGTCCGCTTCGCAAAAAATTGGCAAACAAATTGGTACGTTACTTGCTTGCGGTTTAGTAGCGGGAGCTGCACTCATGGATGTTGTGTTGGCTTTGGTGTTCTCACTCACGCATCGCCAAAATCTTCTATCGCTGTTTGGTCTAAGCTGGCAACCTTGGAGCGTTGTGTTGAGCATCGTGACGATTGGTGGCTTAGCGTGCTGGATGGTTCGACAGGTCGTGTATCAGGCTGATAGAGAGGGTTCAATCTAAGTCAGTTCAATTGAGCGGTAATCGTTGATTTAAATTAAAGCATGTTGAGTAGCTTAATTTGATACGATATAATCGTCGCAATCAAATTACCTAGGGAAGTCCTATGACAGTTGCTCAAAATATGAAAACACTCGGTAAATATGGCATTTACACAGCACTTGCTGGGCAAGCGCTGGTTACTTTCCCTGGGCTTTTAGCGATTGATGTGATGCTTTTTTTGCCCGATGCAATCAGTGCTGCTTTTTGGGCGAGTGATTTTAATTCGTTTCGATGGACAAGAGCGATGTGGCGTTCCTTGCTTGACCCTAAGCCTCAACATCAGTCGGAACAAGCGCATCTAAGGCAAGTAATCTACAGTTCGTTTTTGTCAAGTTACGCTGCTCTGATGGTTGAAATTTCGTTGCCAATGTTACTGCTGAATTCAATAACTTTGTTTATGCTGTCTTTGGCCGTCATGCACGTAGCGATTCCCTTGGTGTTGGCCGGCTGTTTGATGTACCGAGGCGGCGAGTTGCTGGAAGCAAAATCGCCAACACCGTCACCCGTCGCGCAAACCCTTGCGCATGCGGGATTGTTCTCTGCTGCTAAATTCGTCACACCTTCATTTGTGAGTCAATTCAATGAATGCTGCCAAGTTAATTAAAAAAGTTGGTGAATATACCCTTTATGCAGGGGTTGGAGCAACCATTTTAATGGCCTGTGTAGGTTCTGTAGCCGTTGATTTGGTGTTTATTGCAGCTTTAAATCAAAATGTGCGTGAGAATCGTGTGTCTGATTTCTGGCTAACTTTTTGGATGTGGCAGTGTTTTTCACCTGCTAGTAGTCATCCTTTATTGCTGCTACTTATTTCCCCGCTGCTCACTGCCGTAGCCATTGGACTTTCCGTTGCATTGAATGTCACTGCCGTTGGTTTATACCTTGCTTTAGGTTGGTCGATTGCTGCAACCACGCTTTTATTGGGGCACTTGACCTATCAATTCGGTGCCTGGTTAGAACAACCCCTGAGTTCACAACGAACTCCATCAGTCAACCATTTCAGTTTTTTTAGTACGGGTATTGCTACCGTAAGAGATGGCGCCGAATCTTGTTTCGCTCCGTTATTGTCGGTATAATATATCATCTTGAATTTGGATGTTCAGTATGTCTCAAGTCCACTCTTCTTGGCCTGAGCAAGCCTCAGCAGCCATTAAAGCACAATTTCCGCAATACAGCCCGCGTTTAGGAGTAGTGCTAGGTTCGGGTCTTGGGCGCTTTGCAGATGAATTAACCGACCGTGTTTCAATTGCCTATGATGATTTACCCGGTTTTCCGCAAATAGCCGTTTATGGACATCGTGGCATGTTGGTGCTGGGTCGATTGCACGGCGTTGATATTGTGTGTTTACAAGGCAGAGCGCATAGCTACGAAGGTCACAGTCAGAGCGTGGTTAAAAACTACGTGCGCACCTTAAAGCGTTTGGGTTGTGAGTATTTTTTTGCGATCAGTGCCTGTGGATCGTTGCGCAGTGATGTTGGTCCGGGCGAGTTAATGTTGATTAATGACCACATTAATCTGCAACCCGGTAATCCTCTGATCGGCCCCAACGATGACGAATTCGGTCCGCGCTTTTATGCTCTCGATAACGCTTATGATGCAGCGACACGTGAATTATTGCATGCGGCAGCGCGTGAAGTATCCGTTCCATTGCATGAGGGGGTTTACATTGCGGTGAGCGGACCTAATTATGAAACAGCTGCAGAAATTCGCGCGTTTCGTCAGTGGGGGGCGGACGCGGTAGGGATGTCGACGGTGCCAGAAGTATTAGTGGCTGTGCATTGTGGTATGAAAGTGGCTGTAATTGCGGCGATAACAAATTTTGCCACCGGTTTAGCTCACGAAAGCCATAGCCATGAAGCGGTGGTCCAAATGGCCCAAAAATCCAGTGAAAATGTCTCACGGCTAATGAACCAATTTATTCGGATGAACTTATGAAATTTTTTACTAAACCTAAATCTAACTCTAACTCTAACAAAGTTAATGTATTTATGTTGCAAGCGGCCTTAATCTATACCAGCGCTAATGCTCTCGCTGCATTAAGGGCTCATCATCTGGGGTGCGATGCTAAAGAAGTTGGTTGCTTATTGATGGTTGGATTGCCGGTAGGAAATTTATTATCGTTTGCTATGACCGCTAAATTATTTAATAGTATGTCTCCTAGTGGTTCTTGTTCTCCTGCAGAGGCTGTGTTGATGTTTCTAGCGATGGGTTTAATCGGTGCACCATTAATGACCGGCGTAGCGTGCTCGGCAGGTCAGACTATTTTTTTTCCTAATACAGCTGATCCTGCTTCTTTTACACTGTTTTCGCAATTAGCACTACTAAGCGAAGTCATTTTGATGGGAGCTTTTGTGGTTGGATTAGTCCGAGAAGGCCCCCAACCTGGACGTTTTTTTTAATAGTTGACGTGTAGAAGTCAACGTAGTAATGCAATCGATAACAGTAAACCATACAACCCATTGCTCTTGAAATGGGTTTGTGGATTATAGGCGATTATTTGATGTGCTAAAACCCCTGCACTTAAACACCACATGCTATAAAACCAGTCAGACAAATGGTTCAACCAGCCTATTAATAACCACAAACTATGGCTAATTAGATAGCAAATCAAGATTACCATATTGACCTGTTTACCAAATAATAAGGCAGTGGAATGAATGCCGATACGCCGATCGTCCGCTCGGTCAGGCAGCGCATAGACGGTGTCGTAAGCGATAATCCAAAAAAAATTTAAGATCAATAATAAGTGCGTCGTGCTATTAATAGGTTGATCGCTAGCCGCATAGGCCATGGGAATACCTAACGAAAAGGCGATACCAAGAACTAGTTGTGGTGCCGGCAACCAGCGTTTTGTAAACGGGTAGATTCCCGTGATAAATAAAGCGAATAGGGCATATTGAAAGCATGCAGCTGGTAAGAGGATTAGCACAACACTTGCAGCGACTAATAACCCACCCAACACAAAAAATGCGTTGATTAAGCTAATTTT
>DAIDLK010000039.1 GCA_027449525.1 Legionellaceae bacterium
ACGTTTCCTGCATCAACAAACACGGTGGTTCGGACGCTCTCACGGCTCAGCGGGTACGGTAAAATAACGCCAGCACTGCCATTTAACAGCAGATTGGCCCCTATTGCTCTTCCAGTAGAATCATGTGGCCCAAGCGAATAACTATCATACCCTCGGACCTGTCCTGGTTGTGCGATACCACCCGCAAAATAATTTTCGTAAAACGGCAAGCCTCTAGCATCGAACTGATTACCGAATGCCACGTTCCCCATCAGCGTTGTAATAAACCCGCGGGTTACTGGCTGATAGCCTCGCGCTTGGTAAGACATTTTGTAATAAGTGAGTGAGTTTGACGTTGCTGGGAGTGCGAACAATATCCCCGCTTGCTGATTCAAACCCTTATTAGCGTAGGGCATCTGATCATATCCATTGCGATTCCAACCGGCGGTTAGACGCAGCTCATTGAAATCTCGCCCATAATCTTGTACAAAATCTTGAATTTGTTGCACCACGCCAACTTTAGTAATGTTTATTCGCTGATACCCGTAACCATATTGTAGGCTACTTTGCTCACCAAGCAACATGCTATAATTGACGTCTCCACCTAGACGGTCAGAGCTGTAGGCACTGACATCTAATTTTCTTGGATCAACTGTCTCATAGTAAAATGACAATCCCCGTCCAACGCCTGTGTTGGTGTAAAATGGATTGTAATAATTAAACGAGTAGTTTTGTCCCCAATAGCTGGCATTGAACGATAAACCAACCGTGCGACCTGTACCTAAAAAGTTATATTGATTAATTGCGGCAGTAAATTGTGGACCGGTAGTCCCGTAACCTGCTGAGGCTGTGGCTTCAGCAGCTGGCGACTCGGCTACGTGCACGTCTAAATCCACCTGATTGTTGGCCCCTGGTACTGGGGTGGTTTTAATCGATATGTCCTTTAAATAATTCAGCAAACGCAATTGCCGCTCAGACTCTTTAATGTTGTGTAATGAAAGTAAGGCTCCCTCATCTTGACGAACCACGTTCCGCAGCACGTAATCGCCAGTTTTTGTGTTGCCATGAAAATTGATCCGACGAACATAAACGTGACGCCCTGGATCGATTACAAACGTAATAAATACCGTTTTGTTTTTCTCATCAATACGGGGTTCCGCATTAATTGCCGGGAAACCATAGCCCAAATCACCTAAGGCAAGACCAATCGCCGAAATACTCTCCGTAACTTGTTTACGAGAAAAGACATTCCCCGATTTTACTTGAATCAGCTGAGCGAGCTTTTGCTTGGAAAGCATGGGCTTGCCAACCACCGAAAAACCAGAAAAATGGTACTGCGGTCCCTCTAAAAGATGGATGTTAATGAATACGTCTTTTTTATCGGGTGAGAGCAAGACCTGTGAAGAGATAATAGTAAATTTTAAATACCCTCTATCCAGATAAAATGAACGCAATGACTCCAAAGAGGCATCCAATGCAGCCTGGGAGTATTGATCTTTTTTCGTAAAATAGGTAAAGAAAGTATTAGACGATAGGGCTAGTTCAGGCATTAATTCCTCGTCAGAGAAATCATGATTTCCAATTAATTTTATTTCTTTAATGCGCGATACGCGTCCTTCAGATATGATAATTTTTAATCCCACGCGATTTTCAGTTAGTTCAGTGACCGACGAGTCGATCCGAGCGTTGTATTTACCACGCGCATTATAGGCTTGCTTTAATTCTTTTTCGAAACGCTCGACAGCCGCACGCTGATAAACCCGACCCTTAACAAGGCCCAATTCTTTCAAGATTTCCTTCATTTTGTCATCAGGAATTTCTTTATTACCCACCACGGTCATGGAACCAATTGTAGCTCGCTCCACTACTTGCACAATCAAGGTGTTCTCTTGGCGCTCAAGCACAACAGACTGGAAAAAACCGGTTTCATAAAGGGCTCGAATAATACTCGCCGTAGAAGATGGCCCAACCTCCTCGCCAACTTGAACGGGTAAATAATTCAGCGCAGTACCCAGTTTGACCCGCTGCAATCCCGTGATTTTGATATCACGCACCACAAAAGAGGAAGCCATATCAGCGTGGACGTTGCCAAGGAATAGTGACGCAAACAACAGGGCTAAAATTAATGGGTTACTCGCTGTTTTCATTCTATCCAGTTATCTCACATCCAAGGGCTTAACCAGACACCATTTAATGCTGTGTAAAACAATGGTGCCGCGACAATCAAACTATCCAATCGATCCAATATCCCGCCATGACCAGGTAACAAGGCCCCCGTGTCTTTGATCCCACGGCGACGTTTTAACATACTAATCAACAAATCACCCACAATTGAAACCAAACCGGTCATCAAGGCAACCAAACACCACTTCAACCATGATCTCGGCTGAAAAAACCAGCCACCACAAACAGCTGTCAATAACACAATACTTGTACCACCCACCACGCCTTCTATGGTTTTTCCTGGACTGACCCGCGGAACAAAATAATGAGAACCATAACGCTTGCCAGTTAAATAAGCACCAGTATCCATAGACCACACTAAAAAAAACAAGTAAATAATTAACTGTTTGCCATGATGAAGCTGATAAATCGCTCCCAGAGATGCTTGTAATGCCGGTAATACAAGCAAACCGACGACGGACACAACCAGTGGTTTAGCCCAAACAGGTTGAGAAAGAGGATACGTTAGCACGGCCAGTAGAATCAAGCTCCATAACACAGCGCTGAGAGCAAGCCAACCTTGAAGTAGAAATGGCACCGTATCAATTGCTGCGAGCAAACCGATCAAAACAACGTAGAACAATGCCTGAAACCAATGCGTCGTTAACGGCACTAAATTTAACCATTCATATGCCATAACCGCTATGATCCCAACAGTTAACAGCACCAAACACCACGGGCTCGTATAGTGAATTATGAGCAGCACGCAGGGAATTAATAGCAGACTCGTTAGCAACCGTTGTTTAAACATGCTGAACCGCCGGTGCCGAATCAGACACAGTGCCGTAACGGCGCGAACGGGCACAGTAGGAATCTAACGCCTGTTTCAATTCAGTGGCATTAAAATCGGGCCAGTAAAACGTGGAAAAGTACAGTTCGCTGTATGCTAACTGCCAAAGAAAAAAATTACTAATGCGCAACTCACCACTCGTACGTATCAACAAATCTGGATCTGGCAATGCCTGGGTTGTCAATTTTTTAGCAAACAACCATTCATCGATCGCTTCAGGCTGGAGCAATCCTGCCTGCACCTCACTTGCTAAGCGTTTTGCGGCTTGCACAATATCCCAGCGACCACCATAGTTCATCATGATATTTAGTATTAAAGAGACATTATTAGCGGTGAGCGCCTCAATAGAACACATGCCTGCTTGTAGCTCCTCAGACAATGCCGTACGCTCACCGATAAACCGCACGCTAACCGCTTGTTGGTGCAATTCATTCATGTCCTGCTCAATTGTTTGCATGAATAACTGCATCAAATAATCAACTTCATCGGCTGGGCGTAACCAGTTCTCGCTGCTAAAAGCGAACAGACTCACCATAGGAATGCGGTACCGAAGACATTCTTTAACCACCATCCGAACGGTATTGATGCCCATGCGATGTCCCTCAATTCGCGCCAAACCACGTTCGGCGGCCCATCGCCCATTACCATCCATGACAATCGCTAGATGCTGCGGTAAATTTTGATTCACCCACTTCTTCCGATAACAAAAATGGCCTATAGTCTAACCTCTTTAGGTTAAAAGTTTAAGAGAAATTATGTCGAACACCCCATTAGTGTTAATGATCCTGGATGGCTGGGGGTATCGTTCTGAAAAAGCCTACAATGCTATCGCTCAGGCTAACACACCCCAATGGGATAAATGGTGGTCTTCTTGCCAGCATTGCTTACTGAATGCATCTGAAATTGCTGTAGGATTGCCAGAAGGCCAAATGGGTAACTCTGAGGTAGGCCACATGCATATTGGCGCAGGGCGTCTAATTCCACAAGACCTTACGCGCATCAATCATGCCATTGAAGACCGAAGTTTTTTTCATCATCCGCTCTTACTCAAGACACTGGAGGCGCTGAAAAAAAGCAACCGAACCTTACATGTGATGGGATTGCTCTCGTCCGGTGGAGTGCACAGTCATGAGGCGCATTTATTTGCTTTCTTAGCATTATGCGCCGAGCAAAAATTCTCGAACGTGGCATTGCATCTATTTTTAGATGGTCGTGATACGCCCCCGCAAAGTGCAGAACATAGCCTAAGGTCGCTAGAAAAACAACTCCGTAAGACAAATTGTGCCACTATTTGCTCTATCACCGGCCGTTATTATGCGCTCGATCGTGATAAACGCTGGGAGCGTCTTATGCCAGTTTACGAGTTACTGACCACAGGAAAAAGTCCTGCTTATGCTGAAACGGCTGAAGAAGCACTAGCGAGCAACTATCAACAACAAATTCACGACGAATTCATCCCCCCTACCCGTATTGGTGCCGGTTGCACCATCCAGTCGGGCGATGCCGTGTTTTGTTTTAATTTTCGTGCCGATAGAGTCCGCCAATTAACGGAAGCATTCATCAACCCTGATTTTACTGGCTTCTCTCGCGCGCACCAACCAAAATTATCAACATTTATCAGCATGACTCACTACAGCGAGCAGCTGATCACTGAAAGTGTTTTTCCTCCTCTCAACCTCATTAACACACTGGGTGAGGTGCTGTCTCAAAATGGCTTACGTCAACTAAGGCTTGCGGAGACGGAGAAATACGCCCATGTGACGTTCTTTTTTAATGGTGGTTGGGAGTCGGCCTTTGCCAATGAAAGCCGCGTACTTATTCCTTCACCACGTGTTGCCACTTACGATTTACAACCTGAGATGAGCGCTAACGAATTAACGACAACACTTGTTAATGCCATTGAACAAAGACAATTTGATGTTATCATTTGCAATTATGCCAACGCTGATATGGTAGGGCATACGGGTAATTTTAATGCTACAGTGCGTGCCATAGAAACGTTAGATACAGCCATGCAGCGCGTAGGTCATGCCATACAAAACGTCCAAGGCCACTTGTTGATTACCTCCGATCACGGTAATGCAGAATGTTTATTTGACCCAACGACACAACAACCTCACACAGCTCATACTGTTAATCCGGTACCTTTTCTCTATTTCGGCCCAAGTAAACGACCGTTCCACTATAAAACAGGTTGTCTAACCGACATTGCACCAACGATTCTCGACTTGTTGGAGTTAGCTGCTCCGCCTGAAATGACCGGTAGGAGTTTGCTAACGCCGATCAGGACTCAATCCAAGTGATATTCTACCCGCTCATGATGATTGGTCTACTTGGCTGGTCATTGACCACCCAAGCATTCACAACAACCACCTCCACTCATGCTAAACAACAAATTGAACGAATTGCAGAGCAAATTCAAGTTACTCGCAAAGAGCTTAATCAAAACAAAACGCTTCGAGAAACACATTACCATCAACTCGCCGAAACTGAAAAAAAAATCAGCGAAAACATTCGTCAACAACTGGACATCCGCCAGCAATCACAACAAACCCAACAAACAATACAACGCAATACCAGCGAACAACAGCACTTACGCAAACAATTAACTCAAATGCAACGCTCACTAACCCAGCTCGTACGTATTCGCTACCAACTTTCCCCGGCAAATCCCTGGCAATGGTTGCTGAAACAAGACTCAGCAAAAAAAGTCACTCGTCATTTAGCCTATCATCATTTTCTGTTAAAGGCTAATCTAGCGCGGCTGCAAAGCATACAAAAAATCCAAACCGAATTAGCTAGGACCACTAGCGTCCTGCAAAAAGCCCAAGCTGATCGGAACTATCTCCAGAAACAATTGATCACGCGAGAAAATAATCTACAAGTTCTAAAAGCACGGCAAGCATTACTCCTCAGCGAAACGAATAAACAAATTGAAAACAAGCAACAATTACTTGCGGAGTATCGCCAAGACCAAGCTCGCTTGAATCGTTTGTTCAATCACTTATCGACTACTATGGGACAAACAATCCATCACCTCAAATCACCGCAACTAAATCCAGCTTTTGTTAATCCCCTAACCAACCCTGCCACTCACAGCGAGCCTCTCAAGCAGGGGCTTATTTTCTATGCACCCGAAGGAGAACCAGTAAAAGCAGTCCTGTCAGGAAAAGTGATTTTTAGCGACTGGTTAAACGGCTACGGTTTACTACTCATTATTGACCATGGTCACGGCTTAATGAGTCTGTACGCGCACAATCAATCACTCTTTAAATCACTCGGCGCGGATGTTCAAGGGGGGGAGTCGATTGCGTCGGTTGGACACACCGGCGGTTTAGCAAAAAACGGTCTATACTTCGAATTAAGACGCCATGGGAAGAGTATCCCGCCCGGTGAATGGATAGCTTGATTGAGATTCGAAGGAGATAGTCATGGATTGCCCTGTACTGTATCGCATTACCCAAGCGATGGTAATTACCTACATCCTTACTTGCCCCACTTGGGGTTGGGCTCTTCCAGAAGAAGAGCAGGAAATTCCTATGGAGGACGTGCAACGGTTTTCCAACGCGATTGCTCAAATCAAGCAATACTATATAAAACCAATTCATGATAAAGAATTATTTGATAATGCTATTCGTGGCATGCTAACGGGGCTAGATCCCCATTCAGGTTACTTAGATGAAAATGATTTTAACGAACTTCAAACCTCAACCAACGGTGAGTTTGGCGGGCTTGGCTTAGAAGTAACACAAGAAGAGGGAGTCATCAAAGTTGTCTCGCCACTCGCAGGCACCCCGGCTGACAAGGCCAAGCTTAAATCAGGTGACTACGTTATTAAAATTGACTCTCACTCAGTGCAAGGCATTGAGCTCAAAGAAGCAGTTAATCTAATGCGGGGGAAAATAGGAGAGCCGGTCACGTTAACAGTCGTCCGTAAGGGCGAGACGAAACCACTCGTGTTTCATTTAGTTCGAGAGACGATTCAAATTAAAAGCGTGCAAGCGAAACTGTTAGACAATCAATATGGCTACATCCGGCTTGCGCAATTTCAGGCCTTAACCGCACAAGATATGTTAAAACAGATTGAATTACTAAAAAAACAAAACAGTGGAAAATTAAATGGTTTAATTCTGGATTTGCGGAACAATCCGGGGGGATTATTGGATTCTGCCATTGAAATCGCTGATGCGTTTATCAACACGCATGGACCTGATGACAAACACGAGCTCATTGTGTACACCGAGGGACGCTTACCCAGCGCAAAATTTATTGCAGTTGCAACTCCTGGCGATGTGCTCAACAATGCTCCCATGGTAGTATTAATTAACAACGGTTCAGCCTCTGCGTCAGAGATAGTTGCAGGAGCACTTAAAGACCACAAACGTGCCTTAATTGTTGGCACACGCAGCTTT
>DAIDLK010000040.1 GCA_027449525.1 Legionellaceae bacterium
ATAGACAAGATGCCATTGATCGTTGAATTTATGATAAAAAGTAAATCCGTACCATTGCAAATTATTATAGCCCCAGACGCCATTATTAATGCCGCTCAAGCACGGATAGAGGGTCGAATGACCATGGTTCCATGTTGCTCGCAAACAAGCCACAGCAGACGGTTCTGCACCCGGATCTTTTAAAAAAGTAGGATTGGGAAAGAGTGGGTTGGGGCTCGGATTTACCATTTGCTTACCCGCGTTCCAAAAAGCTGTATCCGTTCCCTCGACAACACCTAATTGCACAATCAATTGCTTGGTAAGAGCTAAACTGGCGAGCAAGCCTTGGTTGGTAGTGGCATCAAAAGTATTCGAAAATGAGTGCGTATACTGATAATTGTCGGGTGCAAGCTGATCCTCAATATCAACAATAGAAATAAAACGTCCTATTCGAAACAATAAGCCCTGCGCCACATTTGGAATGTACAACTCGCCATAAACTACTGGGAAATCGTAGCCATAAACCAGATTTTTTTGTAAAAATTGATAACTAGCAACACCATAAGACGTTGTATAGCGGTAAGTTTCACCGTACAAGCCTGCTAATCGAAACCCCCAATCAATAAAAGCAGTTTGCACGGTATCCGGAATTCTCTCTAAGAACAACACGGCCTGATCGAGCTCAATCACATTCGGCGTATAGATAAAGCCAACTGGCGCATTACCACCGGGTTTGACCCAATTACTGCTTAGATTACCACCACCATTCAACCAACCATATAATTGAATGTGTTTATTCTGCAACCACTGACCCAGCGGCACATCACTAAGACTCTGCATCAGCGGGCTATCCACTGCATTTGGTCGACTTACCCCCAGTGGCGTACAACCCCCATAAGGCCATTGAACAAATGGCATAGGAGGTATGGATTCAGGTGCTGGTGGCCAAGCAGCCCATGCCGAGGTCAGAAATACATTTACGATTAAAAGAAAACCTAGGCTACCAAGATTAGTGGTCCTCATGCACGCGTCACATCAAACGACATAACCTGCGCAATGCGCTCTTGCTGCAGCATCAGCGCCAACAATCGATCCAAGCCCAATGCAACACCGCTGCAATTGGGTAATCCGTGTGTAAGTGCTGCTAGTAAATAAGTATCCACGGGAGCCGTCCCTAACCCTGCCGCAACACGCGCTTGGTTATCCGTCGCAAAACGTTCCGCCTGCGCCTCAGCATCCGTCAGCTCATAAAAACCATTCGCTAATTCTATTCCACGATAATACACTTCAAATCGTTGCGCAACACCCTCTTTAACGCGCGCAAGCGACGCTTGAGACCCTGGAAAATCGACCACTGCAATTGGATGGTCATTCGAAGTCAATGACGGCTCTACTACATGAGTCATTAATAAAAATAACGCCTCATCCACCGAGCACTCATCGGCAGACAGCACGTGGTGAAGGTCAAACCGACGTAACACACAGTTTAGCTCATCAAAGCTTGCTTGCAGCGGATCAACAGCACAGCTGTCAAGAAATACTTGTTGGTACGAGCGCACTTCTAACGGTGGACAGGCAATCACAGTTTGAAGTAATTCATCCACTTCACGTAATAACCTGAGGTGATCCCAATCGAGCCGATACCACTCCAGTAAACTGAATTCTGGGTTATGCCAGCGGCCTAATTCATCATCACGAAATGCACGTGCAATTTGAAAGATGGGTCCACTGCCAGCGGCCAACAAGCGCTTCATGTGGTATTCGGGTGATGTCTGTAAGGCGTACGCATGGCCCCGAAACGAAACATTGAGATTACGAAGGTAGCGATCAGTGACGCCAAAGCGGGCCATGCAGGGTGTTTCAACTTCTAACACATCACGTGCGAAAAAAAAATCCCTGATGCGTTGCATCATCTGTGCGCGCTGCCGCAACACCGTAATAGATGCCGACGGCAACCAATCGATTGCAGGCGTCAATAAAAAATCCCTAATTCAAGTTTAGCTACTTCACTCATTCGTTCTTGTGTCCAAGGTGGCTCCCAGACCAGTTCCACGGTACAGTCACGCACACCCTCCACTTGATTCACTGCTTGCTCAACGGTACCTGGAAACGTTTGCGCCACCGGACAGCCAGGCGAAGTGAGTGTCATTTGAATTGTAACGAGCTGAGTGTCGTCAATTTCAATCCCATAAATCAAGCCTAAATCATAAATATTGGTGGGAATTTCTGGATCAAACACTGTTTTTAATGCCGCCACGACACAGGCATGTAACGCCTCATGTTCACTTTGTTTTTTATTAAAACCAAACATGCTCGTTTACTCCGTTGACACCAAGGTATCTGCTTGCTTCAACGCGGCGTCCAGCGTATGCCACGCCAATGTTGCGCATTTGACCCTGGCTGGGAATTCACGCACGCCAGCAAATACGGCTAATTTGCCCAAGGTAAGGTCGGTTTCAGCTGACTCGTCGGTCAACAAGCGGTGGAATTGTTCAAATAGACCAATTGCTTCCGTTTGCGTTTTTCCTTTCAGTGCCTCCGTCATTAACGACGCCGATGCTTGTGAGATAGCGCAACCACAGCCTACAAAGCTAATATCCATCAGTGTATCATCTTGTAACTGCAAATAAACCGTCAATTTATCACCACATAAGGGATTGAAACCTCGTGCCTGACAAGTTGCATGCGCCAATTGGCGTTGATTACGCGGGTTACGATTGTGGTCCATAATAACTTCTTGATAGAGCTCTCGAATATCCATTAGACGTTAAACACCTCATTCACATAACGTAATGCATCCACACATTGGTCGATGTCAGCAGTGGTATTGTAAAACGATAACGACATCCTGACAGTAGCCGGCACCGCAAAAAAATCCATTAACGGCATGGCACAGTGATGCCCGCTACGCAGTGCGATGCCGCGACTATCCATAATGGTGCCAATATCGTGCGCATGCACCGTTTCGTGCACTAAAGACAACACGGCAATCTTTTCTTTAGCCGTACCGATGATGCGAAAACCAGGTAGACAAGCAATCGCTGCAGTGGCATACGCTAATAGCGATTCTTCGTAGGGCACGATAGCGGTGAACGTTACGCTGGATAAGTAATCAATCGCTGCGTGCAAACCGATTACTCCCGCAATATTGGGAGTGCCTGCTTCAAATTTGTACGGCAATGGAGCAAATTCGGTGTGGTCAAAACTGACGTAATGAATCATTTCCCCGCCACCTTGGTAAGGCAGCATGCTATTTAGCAGCGTTTCACGCCCCCACAACACGCCGATGCCCGTCGGAGCATACATTTTGTGGCCAGAAAAAACATAAAAATCACAATCGAGTGCAGCTACATCCACTGGCAGATGCCCAACGGCTTGTGCACCGTCCACCAAAACCATTGCACCAACCGCATGGGATAGTTGAATGAGCTGTTGCAAGGGGTTAATGGTGCCCAATGCATTCGAGACATGCCCAATAGCTACCAATTTCGTGCGCGCCGACAACAAAGCCGCGAACTCATCAAGCAATAATTCACCAGTCATTGATAATGGCGCCACTTTGAGTGTGGCGCCCGTTTGTTGGCATACCAATTGCCACGGGACAATATTGGCATGATGCTCCATGTGCGTAATTAAAATTTCATCACCAGCTACTAAACGAGGGCGCGCGTAGCTTTGCGCGACTAAATTGATTGCTTCAGTCGCACCGCGGACAAAAATACATTCATGCGCATGGTACGCACCAATAAAACGGGCAACCGCATCACGTGACGCTTCAAATTGCTCAGTAGCACGCACGCTCAAGGTGTGCACACCTCGATGCACATTGGCATTGTATTCACGGTAATACGCATCCATCGCCGCAATCACCGCCAGCGGCTTCTGGGTGGTTGCCGCATTATCCACATACACCAACGGGTAGCCATTCACCTGTTGGTGCAAAACGGGAAAATCTTGTCTAACTGGCCGCATCATTCACCATGTTCGCTGTTGGATCAGTTGACTCATCCAGTTAGCCAGTGGCGTGAGCGCTAACTGTGCCAAATTCTCACACAAAAACGCATCCAACAATAATTGTCGCGCCTCCTGCATCGGAATACCACGGGTGACCAAATAGAATAACGCGTCATCATTCAATTGTCCCACAGTAGCACCGTGCGAACACTGAACGTCATCCGCAAAAATTTCCAACTGCGGCTTCGTATCAACTTCTGCTTGCGATGACAACAGGAGGTTTTTATTCTGCTGCTTTGCTTCACTGTGTTGTGCCTGCGGTGCCACCACGACACTACCATTAAATACCGCGCGCGAACGACCGGATAAGACACCACGGTAATCCTGCGTACTAACACAGTTTGGCACTGTATGCTTCACACGGGTATGATGATCAAGGTGTTGCAACCCCGAGGTCAAATAAATTCCGTTCAAACGGCAGCTTGCACCCTCTGCCGCAAATTCAATGGTCGTATCACTGCGCACCCAGTGCCCACCTAGACTGACTGAGTGGCACTCCAGTTCACTATTGGCTAGCAAACGTGCCGCCAGCTGGCCGACGTGAAAAGCTGACAAACCCTCGCGCTGGAGCTTGTAATGTCGCACGTGCGCACGTGGGCCAACTAAAATTTCAGTGAGCGTGTTGGTAAAGTAGGTCTGCTCTGGAAAACCGCTATAGTCTTCTATCAAGCTCACCGCGCTGTCTGCCTCGGTTATAATGAGATAACGCAAGTAACGTGCCGTATGATGAGCTATTGGCGGTGGTGCTATACAGAGTGGCTGAGTTAACTTTACTCCAGCCGGAATATAGATAAATAAACCATCTTGCAGCATCGCGGTATTTTGCGCTTGAAAACCATGCGTGCGCACCACAAGTTGATCCAAATACGGTTGAATCAGTTCGGCATGCAACCGCAACGCATCGGCCCATGCGCTAACAATAACTCCAGGTGGCACATCAAATGCGGACAGCTGCAGTGCCGCTAGTTCAGGCGGTAACGGGCTAGGCATCGAAGCGGGTAAACTACAAGCAAATAGTTGCTTGGCCCAAGCGGCCGTGCTCGTGTATTTCCAATCTTCATCCTGGCGCGTAGGAAAACCAAGACGCACTAAATCAGCTATTGCGGCATGTTGCACATTAGGCGCAAGTGCGGTGTGTTGTTTGGTATAAAAATCAACCAATTCGCTCATACCGATTCACTCTGTTCAAGCCAACCATAACCTTTTTGCTCTAATTCCAATGCCAATGACTTATCGCCTGATTTAACCAAACGACCACCTGCCAAGACATGGATAAAATCAGGCGCAATATAATCTAATAAACGTTGATAATGAGTGACTAAAATGATGGCGCGCTCAGCAGACCGCTGGCTGTTAACCGCCGCTGCAATCACGCGCAACGCATCAATATCCAAGCCAGAGTCAGTTTCATCGAGGATCGCTAATTTGGGTTCAAGCGCCAACATCTGTAACATTTCATTGCGCTTTTTTTCCCCACCGGAAAAACCTTCATTGATGCTACGGTATAAAAACGCCTCATCCATATCAAGTAATTGACACTTTTCACGAATAAAGCTTAAGAAATCAATGGCATCCAGGCTTGATTTGCCTTGGGCTTTACGGACCGCATTGACAGAGGCTTTCAAAAAATTAATATTGGTCACGCCGGGGATTTCCAGTGGGTACTGAAACGACATGAAAACGCCAGCGCAAGCACGCGCCGCTGGGTCTAAAGACAATAAATCCTGACCAAGGTAACTGACCTGGCCATGCGTCACGGTATACGCTGGATGACCAGCGAGTAATTTAGATAAAGTACTTTTACCCGAACCGTTGGGTCCCATAATGGCATGCACTTCACCGGCTTTCACCTCGAGATTAATACCCTTTATAATGGGGTTAGATTCAACTGATACCGCCAGCTCTTGAATGACTAACATCTTATCCCACTGCCCCCTCTAAACAAACACCTAATAATTTGGTTGCCTCTACGGCAAATTCCATGGGTAATTCTTTTAATACTTGCTTACAAAACCCGTTAACAATCATCGACACAGCGTCTTCTGTTTCAATACCGCGCTGCTGACAGTAAAATAGTTGTTCCTCACTCAGTTTTGAGGTAGTTGCCTCATGCTCAACCTGCGAACTGGCATTCTTTACCTCAATGTAGGGATACGTATGCGCCGAGCAACGATCCCCCATTAATAAGGAGTCACATTGGGTGAAATTACGCGCATTCGTTGCCCCTGACGCAATGCGTACTAAGCCACGATACGCATTATGGGCTCGCCCTGCACTGATGCCTTTAGCGATAATCGTTGAGCGAGTCTTTTTACCGATATGAATCATTTTTGTACCTGTGTCCGCCTGCTGACAATGATTAGTCACTGCTACGGAGTAGAATTCACCGACAGACTCATCACCTTGCAGCACCACGCTAGGGTATTTCCAAGTAATGGCGGAACCCGTTTCAATTTGTGTCCAGGCAATCTTCGCTTGTTTACCCCGGCACACACCGCGTTTTGTGACAAAGTTATAAATACCGCCACGCCCTTCTTGATCACCGGGATACCAATTTTGTACGGTTGAATACTTGATTTGCGCACGATCAAGCGCTACTAATTCAACCACCGCCGCGTGCAACTGATGCTCATCACGCTTAGGCGCTGTGCACCCTTCAAGATAAGACACCATGCTGTCCTCTGCAGCAACAATCAACGTGCGTTCGAATTGGCCGGTTCCAGCCGAGTTAATCCGAAAATAAGTAGACAGTTCCATAGGGCAGCGAACACCTTTAGGAATATACACGAACGAGCCATCACTGAATACCGCTGAATTAAGTGCCGCAAAAAAATTATCTCGGTAAGGCACGACACTACCTAAATACTGACGAATTAAATCCGGATATTTCTGCACGGCCTCAGAAAAGGCACAAAAAATTACGCCTTTTTCTGCCAGCTTGGCTTTGAATGTGGTAGCAACCGACACACTATCAAATACGGCATCCACGGCTACTCCGGCTAGCAACTCTTGCTCACGCAGTGGAATACCCAATTTCTCATAGGTGCGTAATAATTCAGGATCGACGTCAGCCAAACTCTTCGGCCCGTCAATTGTGTTCTTTGGGGCAGAATAATAGGCGATCGCTTGAAAATCAATTGGTGGGTAATTCACACTTGACCACTGGGGTACTGGCATGGCCTGCCAAGCACGGTACGCCTCAAGACGCCAGGCTAATAAAAACTCTGGTTCTTGTTTGATAGCTGACAGCCGACGAATCACGCTTTCGTTTAATCCTGGGGCAAACGTATCACTTGCTATGTTGGTAATAAAACCGTGTTGATAATCGCTTGCTAACAGTGTATCAATTTGAGTATTCGATTTAGCCACACCACCCC
>DAIDLK010000041.1:0-2118 GCA_027449525.1 Legionellaceae bacterium
GAATACGAGTTCCAATTAGCTGGCATGAACCGTCAGTTGGCCAAGCAAGTTGAGACATTGTTTTTAACTCCTTCCGTGGACTGCATGTTTATTTCGTCGAGCTTGGTGCGTGAATTGGCTGCAGTGGGGGGTGATATAACGCCTTTTGTACCTAAGGGGGTTGTTGATGCGTTTACTCATGCAAAAAAAGTGTAATATTAGTACACTTTGATTAAATTAACGTATTTTGCAAAAAATAGTGTATACTATTGATAAGTTATGTCTAATTATTTAGAGGTTTTTGTTATGTTTGGGTTATTAAATTGCTCCGTTTGGGGCTATATCATTGCTGGGCTAGTGTTAACACAAATTACCATTGCGTCGGTTACTATCTATTTACATCGCCATCAGACTCACCGCGCTTTAGCGCTGCACCCTCTGGCAAGTCATTTTTTTCGTTTTTGGCTATGGTTAACTACGGGGATGGTGACAGCAGAGTGGGTAGCCATTCACCGTAAACACCATGCCTCTGCGGATGTTGAGGGTGATCCCCACAGTCCTGTGGTACTTGGAATCAAAAAAGTATTTTTTCAAGGTGCTGAATTGTACCGCAAAGCGGCAAACGATAAGGAGTTGGTTGAAAAGTACAGTTATGGAACACCTAACGACTGGATTGAGCGTCATGTGTACCGCCGTTTCTCAAAGTTAGGCATTGCCATCATGCTTGTATTAGACCTGCTACTATTTGGTATACCCGGAGTAAGTATCTGGGCCATACAAATGCTTTGGATTCCGCTTTGGGCCGCCGGTGTGGTGAATGGTATTGGGCATCACTGGGGCTACCGTAATTTTGAATGCGATGATGCGGCAACCAATCTTATTCCGTGGGGATTATGGATTGGTGGTGAAGAATTGCATAACAATCACCATACCTTTGCATCGTCGGCTAAATTCTCCGTCAAGTGGTGGGAATTCGATATTGGCTGGTTCTATATACGTTGTTTGTCATTGTTAGGTCTTGCGCAAGTAAGAAAACTACCGCCTGAGTTGGTACAAGATATGGCTAAAACGCAAGTCGATTTAGATACCGTTAAAGCGGTAATTACCAATCGCTTTCAAGTCATGTCGCAGTATTACCATCGAGTTGTAAAACCTATTTTACAAAAGCACAAGCAACAATGTGCAGAAGATCAGCAAGCTAGGGAGTTACTGAAAGCAGCCGAATTATTATTAAAGCAGCGGGATGAGGCTTTATCGCCTAGTGCGCTAACGCGGCTCAAGCAAGTATTAGCCCGTTATGATCAGCTGCGCTTAGTCTATATTTATCGTCAAAAATTACAAGATGTATGGAAAAAGTCTGCAAGTTCGCAAAAAGAATTGGTTGAATCCTTACAACAATGGTGTAAGCAAGCTGAGGAATCAGGTTTTGAATTACTCAATCAGTTTGCTGCACAAATAAAGAGTTATGTTCCGGCATAGCCTATCAGCAGTGAAGTGTTGGGTATTCTAATAATCTGCGCTAGAATCTAGATTGAATCGACTGGTTTAGGAGAGCATGGTGCAGACGAATTGGAGTTTAATTCTCAACGTAGTGTTGTTGATGGGAGTCATGATTGCCATTGGTCGATTAGTCAAGTTACGAAACCAAATCATCGACCCTGTAGGAGCAACTGATGCGGCGCCGCCGCCCGCCCCCAGTCCTGAACCTGCTGATGAAATTATTGCTGTACGAAAAATAGAATCCACTGCCGAATCCGCACGCCTACCGGCCGTTTACCCTAAGGTGCCACCAAAGCCCAAAAAATCGTCAAATGAGCGTTTGCCATTGTCCACACTGTCGTCTAAAGTAGAATCTAAAAGCACCTCGTTGTTAATTTTTTTGTTAGCAAAAGAAAATCGTCAATTAGCCGGTTATGAATTATTACAAACTATTCTTGCTGCTGGTTTACGTTTCGGTGAGGGGCAGTTGTTTCACCGCCACCAAACGATTAATGGCCAAGGCCCGGTATTGTGTAGCTTAGCTACCGCGACACCTAGTGGGGTATTCGATTTACAAAATATTGGTGGTCTAAGTGTGCATGGCTTGTGTCTATTCATGCAGACTTCTGGCGCAGCTACCATTGATTGCGACCGCTTCAA
>DAIDLK010000041.1:2128-7265 GCA_027449525.1 Legionellaceae bacterium
GATGCTAGAAACAGCAAAGCAATTGAGTGATGGTTTAGATGCTCATTTATTAGATGATCAACGCAAGCCTTGGTCTGAAATCAGCGAGCAACGTTACCTGGCACGTTTGCAAGTTGAAGAGATAGCCTAGTTCTCACAACCAAGAGGTCTGCTCATGAGGTAGGCTGCCGCCTCAGCGGCGGTTAATCTGCCTTGAATAACTGCCTCGACTTGGCTGCAAATAGGTAGTTCTAGTTGATGTTGCGTGGCGAGCAAACAGACTTGGGCGGCGTTGGATTTCCCCTCAACCACTTGGCCAATTGCTTGTTCTGCAGCCTGGATTGAATGGCCTGCGCCAAGCAGTAAACCGAAACGTCGATTTCTGGATTGGTTATCGGTGCAAGTTAGGACGAGATCGCCCAACCCGGCTAAGCCGATAAACGTTGTACGTTTGGCCCGATAGGCTGAGCCTAGACGCATCATCTCTGCCAAGCCGCGCGTAATCAATGCAGCTTTAGCATTAGCGCCATACACTAGTCCATCGCTGATTCCGCAGGCGATAGCTAATACGTTCTTAATGGCACCACATAGTTGCACCCCGACTAAATCGTTGCTTAGGTAACTGCGAATGGTAGTGGGGTTAAACAACGCTTGAATTTTTTTTGTGTAGCGAGACTTATTTCCGGCAATAACTAACGCCGTTGGCAAACCAAGGGCAACTTCTTTTGCAAACGAAGGACCAGAGATAATTGCCATAGCAACAGCAGGACCAAAACGCGCTTTCGCTAGTTCACTTAGTAATAAACAACTTTGGGGATCCACACCTTTGGTTAGCCAGGCGATACCCGATAGTGTAGTTGGTAACTTCGATAACAGGTTAGCAAAAGCGTGCGAAGGGACCGCGATCATCAAATGCGTTGCATTGAAACAATCAGACAACACATGGGTAGGCATTAGCGAATGCGGTAGAACAATACCCGGCAGGTAGTGCGTATTTTCCCGATCGCGTTGGAGTTGCTGCATGTGTTCGGCATTTTGCCCCCACAATACCACCGAATGGCCAGCGTTAGCCAAATGAATTGCTACGGCGGTACCCCAAGAGCCAGCACCAAGAATGGCAATGCGTTGTGTGCGCTGCATTTATTCAGCTACTGGTTCAAGTGAAGCAGCATGTTGTTGTTGAAAATAGATTGCATCGAAGTTAATAGGCGCTAAAATTAATTGTGGAAAACTACCACGCGTCACTTCACTGGTAATCGCTTCGCGAGCGTAAGCAAACAAGATATTTGGGCAAAAACTACCTAATAAATGGGCCAGCTGCTTTTCTTCAGCACCTTGAATCGAAAATATCCCGGCTTGGTGCACTTCAACTAAAAAAACGGTGGACTGTTTGTTCTTTACCGTAGCGGTAATGCATAGCACCACTTCAAAGACATGCTCTGCGAGTTTGGTGTGGTTGGTAGTCACATCAAGCGCCAATTCTGGCTCCCAATTTTCTTGAAAGCAAGCAGGGGTGTTCACTGTTTCGAAGGACAGATTCTTCACATAAATGCGCTGAATCATGAACTGCGCTTCCTGGTTGATTGCATCAACTGATTGATTGCTCATGGTAGTGATATCTCCGGTTTTATTTTTTATTTTTAACTAAAGGTAAATTAGCCGCTTGCCAAGCATTGATACCACCGTCAAGCACCATGGTGTGCTTAAAACCTTGTTGAATGAGTTTACTGGCTAGGGTTGCCGATTGAAGACCGCGTTCGCAAACAAGAATGATTGGTACCGACTGATAACGTTTAAATTTTGCTGGATCGTCAGAAGGAATAGAGACGGCACCCAAAATATGCTCTTGCTGAAAGGCTATTTTGGGGCGCAAGTCAATCACGAGAGCATCCCGATGATTCATTTCCAAAACAGCGGCTGTGGCGGAAAGTTTTTTGAGTCCACTGGTGTGGTTGATGAATTCATTGAGCAAAATGAGCAGTAAAAGAAGGACGCATGCACCCACTAAGAGCCAATGATGAGAGACGAATTCTATGAGTTGCTGCAGCATGGCATGTGATTCAAGAGTCATTATGCTCTGGATTATCCGGGCATTTTTTCTTAAGTGCAAGATAAAAGTATACATTTCGTCCCGTAAGGAGAGAGGCGCTCCCTTACACATTGGCAATACAGTTTAAAAAGCGCATAATATGTCTTCCAAAAATTGCAAGAATCGTTTGAATGAAATTAATTGTCGAACAATTGCTTGAGCAGGCACTCGAAACACTAAAAAAGCAAGCCGTGATTCCGGAGGGTTTCGCCGCTGAGATTAAAGTTGACCGCGCTCGAGAAGCCTTGCATGGCGATTTTGCGACGAACATAGCCATGATATTAGCAAAGCCGTGTAAAAAGGCACCGCTCGTGTTAGCCGAACTGGTGAAACAGGCGTTGCCTGAGCATGCGCTGGTGCAACGGGTGGAGGTGGCGACACCTGGCTTTATTAATTTCTTTATGTCTGCAAAAGCGCGGGCGCAAATTATTGCCGTTGTGCTAGAGCAGGGTTCTCGCTATGGTGCCAGTCAGCTAGGGGTTGGTCAAAGGGTGCTGCTGGAATATGTTTCGGCTAACCCAACCGGTCCCTTGCACGTGGGCCATGGTCGCAGTGCCGCGTTGGGCGCAAGCTTAGCTAATTTATTAAGTGAAGCGGGTTATGCGGTGACCCGAGAATATTATGTGAACGATGCCGGTCGGCAAATGAATATTCTCGCGGTCAGTGTTTGGTTACGTTACTTGATGATGCATCAGCCCGCTGTTGTTTTTCCCGCGAATGCGTATAAAGGTGATTATGTAAACACAATAGCAAACAGTCTTCACACCCAATACGGTGATGCTTACGTACACGCATGGGATGACGTGACCCAGGGTCTTCCGCCAGACGAGCCTGAGGGTGGTGACAAAGAGCTTTACATTGATGCACTCATTCTTGCCGCACAGCGCTTGCTCGGCTCGGATGGTTTTTCCGTGTTTCATGCGCATGCACTAAACAGTGTCCTGGCGGACATCAAAGACGATTTAGCTGAGTTTGGCGTAGAGTACGATCACTGGTTTTCTGAGCAATCGCTGTATGATGCTGATGCCATTCAGCAAGGTATTGCGCAGCTGGCTAAAGCAGGATTTACTTATACGGAAAAAGGAGCGGTATGGTTTCGCTCAACGGCATGGGGGGATGAAAAAGATCGAGTGCTCATGAGGGCGAATGGTCAAGCGACTTATTTTGCTTCGGATGTCGCTTATCACTGGCACAAGTATCAGCGCGGGTTTGATCGTGTGATCAATTTGTGGGGAGCTGATCACCATGGCTATATTGCTCGCTTGCGTGCGGCAGTCGAGGCTTTGGGGCAAGATGCAAAATCGTTACTGATTCTCTTGGTACAATTTGCTATTTTGTACCGTGATGGTGAGCGAGTTCAGATGTCGACCCGAAGCGGTTCATTCGTGACCTTGCGTGAATTACGTGCTGAGGTAGGCCGTGATGCAGCACGCTTTTTTTATGTGCTAAGAAAACCCGAACAACACATGGATTTTGATTTAAGTTTAGCCAAGTCAGAGTCAAGCGATAATCCAGTTTACTATATTCAATACGCGCATGCGCGTATTTGCAGTGTCTTCAGACAATTGAGTGCACGTGGTTTGCCGTGGGATGCTGAGTTGGGTCTGCAACATCTTGCTCGACTGAGTTTGCCGCAAGAGCAGGTTTTGTTAGAGCAACTTGAGCGTTATCCGGAAATGATCGCGGTGGCCGCGGTGGCTTGCGAACCACATCAAGTAGCTTATTTTTTGCGTGAATTAGCACAAGCCTTGCATGCTTATTACAACGCGGTGCCGCTCTTGTGTGACGAAGAGCAGCTGCGTTGTGCACGCTTGAGCCTGCTGTCTGCCGTGCGTCAGGTGCTTCGCAACGGCATGAATTTGTTGGGTGTTTCAGCGCCAGAGAGTATGTGACGATGGCGAATCAAACAAGAAAAAAGAAACGTTCATTTTCAATCGTTAAGCAATTGCTCTTAATCACTTTATCTGCTGGATTTGGCTATTTTTTTTCCGTAGTGGTTGATTACAAACAACTAACTCATTGGTTTTCGAAAACGAAACAATCATTCGTTGTCAATAATGAAGTCAATTTACCGCCGCCTAAACTTGAGTTTTATACGTTGCTGACCAAGCCAGCGCCAGCTATGGCGACACATTCTGCCGCCGCCAGTCCCCTAAAATCTGCAATTGTTGCCGTTGCTTTACCCACGGCTAGCGCGCACGACGGTTATGTCGTTCAAGTTGCCTCGTTCCAACGGCCGCAAGATGCAGAGCGATTAAAAGCTGCTTTGATAATGAGCGGTTTTGAAGTGCAGGTGCAGACTGTTGCTCAGCAACGCGTGAACTGGTATCGAGTTGTGTTGGGCCCGTTTGCTTCGCGTGCCGATGCACAACAAATGTTAGCCTTGGTTGCTCGTAAACAACGTATCGTTGGTATTATTCGTAAAATGGATGTCTAGTTTGAGCGGCGTTTATGTCAATTACTTATAGTTATCAAGTTCCCGATGTGATGTGCGGTAATTGTTCTGGCACGCTTGAACGCGCTTTAAAACAAGCCAAGTGTCTTAAAGGGATGCGTTTTGCCGTTGATGTGGTTGAAAAAAAATTATTGTTGACGCTTGAGGAGGCAACGGTTGGCTACCATGAGTTACGCGATGTATTGAACGAACTACTCGAGCCAGTTGGTTTTGTTTGTGTTGCAGAGGATACGAAGCCGTTGACACCAGCATCTTCGAGTATTTGGTATCATCGCGCGCTCGGTTTCTTTGGTGTATGCAGCGGTCTTATTGTTGCATTGATAGGACTATTTCTAGCGCCGTTATCTTTGGTAGGGTCGGCGGTTATGGCCGGTGGGTGCATTGCGCTAACGCTGATTTTGGGTGCCGAATCGTTTCAACATGCGTTTAAAAAAATGCGTAATGGTCTGCTAACCATGGACTCGCTGTTTGCGATTAGCACGCTAACCATCCTAATTGTCTCAACGCTCGCTTTATTTTTACCTGCGCTACCGATGCTATTTGACGCGGGCTTATTGATTTTCGGTTTCCGCCATGCCCACAGTTATATCTACCAGTTCGACCGCGCCATTCCC
>DAIDLK010000042.1 GCA_027449525.1 Legionellaceae bacterium
GAGTTATCTTAATTTACTTCAGTAGCAAACCAGAAATGGTTGCCCGCCTGCGCGGGCATGACAGGATTTTTTGTCATGTACAGAGAGGAAATGTATGCTTCACCGCCCTCGCAAATGTTTCGGTCAAAATTTTTTACATGACCCTGTGGTAATTAATCGCCTTGTGCAAGCGATTAATCCGCAACCAAACGATCGCATGGTAGAAATTGGCCCCGGTTTGGGGGCATTAACTCAGCCTTTATTAGCCAAACTAAATCAACTGATAGCGATTGAAATTGATACCGATCTGCAGCGTCACCTCGAACAAAACCCTGCTTATGCCACACGCTTACAGCTCATTGGGGCCGATGCGCTCACGGTTGATTTCAGTCAATGGGGACCTCAATTACGTATTGTTGGCAATTTACCTTATAACATTTCAACGCCTTTGTTGTTTCATTTACTGACACATCAGCAACAAATTGCTGACATGCATTTCATGTTGCAAAAAGAGGTGGTTGAGCGACTCACCGCGCAACCGGGCTGCAAAGCCTACGGACGTTTGAGTATCATGATGCAAATGCATTGTGCGGTCGCGTGTTTGTTCATCGTACCAGCGCACGCGTTTACGCCAGCCCCCAAAGTTGAATCCGCTGTGGTAAGGCTCATTCCCCACGCGACGAATCACTTCCCACCGGTAGATGCCGCCACCTTCGAAACACTCATTCAGTGCGCATTTAGCATGCGTCGAAAAACCCTGGCCAACGCAACCAAATCGCTAATCACTGCGGACGAGCTCCGTGCGCTAAACATTGACCCAACCCACCGACCAGAACAAATTTCCATTGTTGAGTATATTCGCATAGCGCAATTTATTTTCAATTCGGGTAAAATAGTATAATTATTCGCTTGTTTTGTTAGGGAGTGCGCAGTGTTTAATCACCCAGTTAAAACACCCTCGGCTGCAACACCGATTCCATCGAAGCTCATCGCTATTTTATCGACAGAACAATTACTGAGTGAAAACAAACGTCCGGAATTAATTGCCGATTTAGCGCAATTGAGTGAATTTGAATCGTCTTCGTTTGACACATTGTGCAAACGACTGCTGCACAATTTTGCCAACCGTTGCCAACGCCTGCCGGAAAGCACTGTCTATTTTAGTCAATTAGGTGGTTTTTTAGACCACAGTCTACAACGCACACACGCAGCAATGCACCTGTTTCGCCAATACTTAGTGGCGAATCCAGAGGCGCCACTGACCATCGAACAGCAGCAATGGTGGTATGCATTGTTCTCTGCGAGTTTACTCAGAGGCGTTGGCCGTTTATGCCTTGACTACAAAGTAAATCGCTACACGCTAAAGGGGCAATTCCTCAAACAATGGGAACCGTTATTAGAAACGCAAGGACAAGTGAGTCAACAGGTGCATGTAGAATTCGCCACCCACACGGATCGAATCTTTCGGCACCGACTCACGCTCCTCTTAGCAAGGTTGCTGATGCCAGACACTGGTTTTGAGTGGCTCGTTAGCAATCAGAAAATCTTAGCGATTTGGTTAGCTTTGTTGGAAGAAGATGAGATGAAAGCCGGTGCTCTCGGCGCAATTTTAGACCGTGCCGACAGCATTGCCATTCAAAACGAACTGCACACCCTGCCATTGCAGCAACCAACAATACGTCCGGAACGTCGTGCCGCTGTTAGCTCTTTTATTGACCACACCCCGGAAAACATCCCTGAAAAAGAGCGATTTACCGCCGTCGAATTCATGCGCTGGGTAACACAGGCACTGGAGCGGGGTAAATTTCTCCTCAATCGGGCGCCCATCCTTGCGGTACCCGGCGGACTGCTAATTTGCCCTGAAGCATTCCAAGCCTTTTCCCGCGAACACCAACACTATAAAAATTGGCAAGCTGTTCGACAAAGTCTCATGGCTTTACCGCTTTATCCGGTTGACCAAATGCAAGTGAGTCAAGCACAACATGAGCAACACAGCGGTCTATTGGTCCCTGGTAGTCTATTAATCCCTGAAACAGTCCATCAGCTAGCAGCCGGAGCAAGTGCAAGTCAGCCAACTACGGCAACCCAATTAGCCCTGGCTGACTACCCACTGCAATTATCAGCCAACGGTCATTGGACGGAAAAAGCCGCCTCACCTATTAGTCAACCTACCAATAAAGCACCCTATGGCTGATTACGCGTTTGGTGATATCCAAGGCTGTTATGACGCCTTGCAACGCTTACTAACGCAACTTGATTTTGATGAATCACGCGATCGCCTCTGGTTTGTGGGCGATTTAGTGAATCGCGGGGCGCAATCACTGGCGGTCTTGCGTTTTATTAAACAACTACCACTCACTCCACGGGTAACCCTGGGTAATCACGATTTATATTTGCTCGACCAACTCATTAATCCCAAACCTCGCCGTAATCAGGACGACACACTCGAGGACATCCTCAATGCACCCGATCGCGACGAATTAGCCGATTGGTTGCGGCATCAATCAATTGTGTATCATGACCACGAGCAGCAACTCGTGATGGTGCATGCCGGCATGCCACCCTGCTGGACTCTTCAGGAGGCGTTAGGGCATGCGCAAGCATTCGAGCAGATGCTTGCGGGTGAACAACACGCTGAGTACCTTGCCCTCATGTATGGCAATACCCCTAACCAGTGGTCGGATGGTCTACCAGCCGTTGAGCGCTTTCGTCTTTACTGTAATTATTTTACTCGCATGCGTTTTTGCAACGCACAAGGCGGCTTGCTTTTAGAAGCCGACTGGCCGGTGAATCGTTCGCCGCCCGGCTGTTATCCTTGGTATGCGGTGCCGGAACGAAAAGAAATACGTGAGAGCATTGTGTTTGGTCATTGGGCAGCATTAGCTGGTCAATGCCCACTACCTAACGTCTACGCGCTTGATACCGGTTGTGTTTGGGGAGGATCTCTAACCGCCTTACGCTTAGCGGACAAACAACGGTTCAGTGTCACGGCAGTTTAGTTGTAATTTAGGGTAAATTACTCGAGAATGAAAGAAACCTGCGAGTTAAGAGCCTGACATGACCTTCTACCGACCTATTTTTTCGCTCTTGTGTGGTATGCTTCTGGCCACGACCCTGCATGCTGCCGATAACTGGACGCATTGGGTCGCTGACGTTCGGGCTGAAGCTCTTCAGCAAGGCATCCGGCCTGACGTGTTTGATGCAGCGTTTCGTGATATCCACGAACCAAACAAACAAATCAAAGGGCTAGCGAAATCACAACCAGAACACCGCCTGAGCTATTTTAAATACCGCGACTCACGCGTGGACGCTTACCGCATTAGTATCGGACGTAAAAAGTATCAGCAGTACCATGACCTGGTCACTAAAATTGGCCAACAATACGGTGTAGACCCCTGCTTTATCCTCGCTTTTTGGGGGCTTGAAACCAGCTATGGCAGCTATTTAGGTAATTTCCCCGTCATAAAGTCTTTAGCAACTTTAGCGTACGATTCCAATCGACCACAATTTTTTCGCAACGAGCTCTTCATAGCGTTACATATTTTAAATGACGGACACGTTAACCTGGCACACTTTAAAGGCGAGTGGGCTGGAGCATCTGGTCATCCACAATTCTTACCGTCCAGTTGGGTGGATTATGCAGTCGATTATGACGGCGATGGGCATAAAGATATCTGGGACTCGATTCCCGATGCGCTAGCCTCTATTGCAAACTACATGAAAAAAAATGGTTGGCATGCCAATCAACCCTGGGCTGTAATGGTGCGCCTGCCAGCGCATTTTGACCCCAAATTAATGGGTAAAAGCATGAGCAAACCAGTACGCGAATGGCAAGCGCTCGGTGTGCGTACGGAACAAGGTGAAGCGTTACCGGAACCGGACCTGTTGGCGAGTGTTATTCAACCCAGTGGTGGACCGGTGTTTTTGGCTTATCCTAATTATAAAATGATTTTACGCTACAACAACTCGATTTATTATGCAGGGGCAATTGGGTACTTGGCCGATAAGATTTGTCAGCGTATTTAGCCTGCGTTGAAAAAAGGAAGGGCCAATCGGTGTGTCGCCAATTGACCCAGTGGAATGACACATAGCAAGTCCAACCTCGCAACGTGAATATCCCATAAAACCGACCTAATTTCAAGCTTTTTTGCAGCCAAGGACCATCTCATGCAACCACTCAACGTCGATGATTTTTGCTACATGTGGCGGGGAAAATTTCAAGGACCGCTGTTACCAGAGACCGCTGACCGCATTCAACCGTTTTACATTAGCCGCACGGGGAATGATCGCGCGCTCCTCATGCTGCACGGGTTCTCATCCACCCCTGCGCAATTTAGACTCATTGTTCCTGAGTTAACCGAGTATGACGCGCTAGTTGGCCCAGCTCTAGCCGGGCATGCGACCAATCGAATTGACTTTGCGCAAGTGAGTGCGCAAAGTTGGTTGCAAGGGGTGGAATTAATTTGTAGCGAGTTAATGCAACACTACCGCACGGTCGATATTATCGGGCTCTCATTAGGTGGTCTATTAGCCTGTCACCTTGCGGCACGGTTTCCGGTGCACCGTCTTTACTTATTAGCTCCGGCACTCACCCTGGCGCCGAGACTACGTTGGTTGTTACCCGCCACACCCTGGTTGGCTAGCCTTGGATTACAGCAAGTACGCAATCGTTCGGGTAGCTTGAGGAGTGCGGCGCACAGTGAGCTAGGCTACCGAGTGCTCCCGCTGCACAGTATCATGGAAGTCTATTCCCTGATTACCAACTTTCACTTCACCCCTCCCAGCTGTCCTATTGATGTATTTCTTGGCCGCTATGATACGGTGGTTGACAACAAAGCCATTGCAGAACAGTTCACTCCCCTCGCCGATACGCGCGTGCATTGCCTCAATCAATCGTCACATTTATTAACCTTGGATAATGACGTGAAGCAAATTATTGCCTGTTTAAATACACCTTAACTGCCATCTCCTTACTACTGACAAGTACTACTGCAGTCCCCTTGAACCACGCACCCCCATAGCGTATCAGCAAAACTGTAATTGTTAGCTGCATCACCGTTGATAGTAAACGCAAAGACACCAGCAAAATCAGGGTACGTCGCTGAACCCCCTGCGCTATTGGTTGGCGTGTAGCTAGTACAACAAGTACCAGAACGCAGACAGATTATGGTATTGTATACGACTGGATCACTGGCAACTGGACTGCCGTCACCAGTACCTTCATTAATTGCATAACCCATAACAACTTGTGATTGATTTAGATAAGCAGTATAAGGTAAAAAATATGGCGAGGTACCTTGCGGCCAACTAGCCATTACATCGACCGCCAGTGCAACCGCCGTATCTGTGGTAGAGGTAAAGGTTTGCCCTGAAAGAGGATATGTAGTCCCATTAATTCCATAGATACTTCCGCCTGTGCCTGGATTATATAACTGCGGACCAAACCACGCCAAATAGCTGTAAAGTTGGGCTGAAGTATTAGGCATTTGATAGCTAACTAACGCTGCAAACGTATCATAAATACTATTGTATTGGTTGTTAGCACCTGCTTGAGAATATTGGGGCGGAATAGAAAGTAGGAGCTTATTGCCAATGGATGAGTAGACACTTTCCCAGATTGTAATAATAAGGTCGTACAAGTAATAGGAAGTACAACCGTAGTTGTAGCTTCCCAGGTCACAGCCCGCAAATGGGTTTTGAAAATTATCTACAGCAGACTCAGTTGCGGTAGTAGTACCCAATCCCCCTTCAATATTAAAATCATATCCATCAAAACCATATGCATATTCAAGATAGGAGAGCGTATTAAGTGTAGTAGGTGTACCAATTAGGCCATTTATAAAATCTTGAGGACTGCTTACATTTTGCACTGCAGTTGAGAAATATGGCGTTATGTTAGTTGGGTAAGTACCGTAAATGGTTCCACCGATTGAGAGTAGTACAAACACATTACCGGCGTGCAAATCCGAAATAAAAGTTTGTAGGTTTGAATTTGCATCGGCTCCAGGCGAAGAAACTTGGCCTGAACCTGTTGCAAAGGTACCAAAACCGCTTAGAGCATTCATGTACAGCACCGTTGTACCTAGAGTCGTGACATCAAAAGGAGCAGCATTAATAAGGACATGAGTGTAGCCGGCGGCAATAATGTCGTCTGTTGATAGAGGTGGTTCGGAGCCATAAATATAGCCTATTAATTTGCCTGGAGTACTAGCGGTCACCTCTTGGGTGGAGGTAGCGTTAAAAGTGCCATCTTTCATCGAAGGGTTGGCATTCACCGCGATTTGTAGCTTTAACGTTTCGCTTGATACCGCTCGCGGCATCGGCAATGGATATTTAATATGCTCAGCACCAGCTAAGAGCGAATTCATGCGAAGGGTAATTTGCTTACGTTGGTGCGAATGATTACCTTCGACAGAAAAAACACACCAACCGTCTCTATTCATGGCACAGCCTTCAATCTGCCTAATCTTTCCAATGTACTTAGGGTCAGTAATTTTTATTCCGACGTAAGGATAATTTCGGTCTTTTTTTGCACTTACAGTAATGATTTTTGCGAATGGATCGGTTGGGCTTCCACCAACAGTAACAGCAAATAGAGAGGTTGCCGCATGGGCCATGGGCATACTAAGTCCTAAAACAAATAAAGCGGATAATTTGAGCTTGAATCGATTGTTTTTCATGGTAGAGGACGTCCTAAATTGATTAGATTATCATTGCGCAAGTTAACGCATTAGCATAAACCTGACCGGTTTTAAATGTGCTTTGCACTTGGCTGTTAATGGTATTGAAGCTGCCTTGACCTAGGTAAAAAAACTTATAGCCACACTCTAATGGCGCGCTACCAAATACATTCGCAAACCTAATTCCTGCGCCAGCGGTAACACTAAATGTGGTGGTTACACTATTGCCCCAGAATTGGTCAGGAAAGGATATCGCGTCACCACCGGATTGACTGGCTTCGGCAAAATGGTAAGTCCGCATGAAATTAGGACCAATACCCGCCTCCATGGTTATCTTAACACCGGGGTTCAATGTGTCGATTACTGGTTTAGCGATAAAATACAGCGGGTAATTGCTAAGATAGTAACTGTACGCTTGATTGTTATATAAGTTTTCTTGAAACACATCACCGCTAACAGCAGTTTTTGCAAGATAATACCAATTGATTCCATAGTCAATGTGAGACCTAATCAACGACAAGGGTGTCCCATTTAAAAAATAAC
>DAIDLK010000043.1 GCA_027449525.1 Legionellaceae bacterium
GTTTCGGCGTATCACCCGTGCGCCATGGTTTAAACGTGTTTTTTTAGCCCTACCTCGTCGCCTTCGACAAACGGTGGTGGCGCGTGTTCGCCAACGCAGTCAAATAAGAGCGCATAACGCGTTACTACAGAACAACTCCATTCAATTATCTACTCTGGCGCAAGAGGCGCGGCAACGCGCCGTTGACGTCATTATTCATGGACATACCCATCAACCAGAAATCAGCACCCACCGTGTGGGTGGTCATACGTTTCAACACATCGTACTAAGCGATTGGGATGCCTCTCCGTCAATATTGTGTTATAATTCCACTCAAAGATTTCATTTTATTCATTCAGTCAACGAGGAGTAATGAATTATGCCCATAGACCCAAATCTAAAAGCGTATGAAGAGGAAGTTGAGCGACAAAAAAAAGAAGCTCTCGCTAAGCAAAAGCAACAACAACAAGAGTTCGAAGCTGGTGAAAAGGCTGCACAAGCCGCGGATAATTCCTCAAGTCAAGATTATTGGGATCAGGAATGTGATGCGGCTTGGGAAGAGTTTCTCGCTAAAACTAGCGTCTTAACTCAAGGAATGAAAGGGTATGATAGTTTTATCTCGATTGTATCTACCCTTATGGAGTGGTCCGATACAATGGCACTAGCTGGGCGTACTTCGCTTGGTAAACGAGGTTTGCTGCCATTCCAATTACTTGTCTCTTTGCTTGAAGCGGCGTTAGCCGCTCCTGCCAATCTTTGGGGCGGCGCTGCTGCGCTTGCGAAAGGTGATAATTTAGCTATGCCTGAGAGTGTGCTAGAATCGGCTCAGGTTGACGCTAAAGGTCAAGTAACCTTTAAACCACTGGCGAAAGACACTGATGCCCCAGAAATCAAAGAGGCAATGGTTGCGTTTGATCTGTTGAATCAAAAACTGCACAGAGCGTTTCTCGCTAAACACGGTTACGCTGAAGAGGGCGGTGTTTATAAAAAAGAGGGCGTCCCGCTCACGCAAGCAACCTTTGATGCCTTGAAGCATGATCCCAAAGATGGGTTTGCCCATTACTCAGGCAAGCGATTCAAGCTCGGCTTGAGAGATCTCAAGACGGCAGGTATGCCAGGCCCCGAAATGCGTAAAACACCAGAGTTTAGTCCTCGTGGTCCTAAATAATAGTGATTGTCTTAGGTATTGAGTCTTCCTGTGATGAGGTGGGGGTTGCTTTGTATTGCCAGCAGCGAGGTCTTCTGGCTCATGCACTGCACTCTCAAGTAGCCACCCATCGCCGACACGGCGGCGTGGTGCCTGAGCTAGCTTCGCGCGATCACATCGTGCACATTGTGCCAGTGGTTGAGGCGGTGTTACAGCAAGCTCAGTTGGACAAAGCAGCGCTGGATGCGGTGGCGTATACTGCCGGTCCTGGACTCGTAGGGGCTTTGTTGGTGGGCGCATCGTTTGCTAAAAGTCTTGCATTCGGGTTGAATATTCCCGCTATTGCCGTTCATCACCTCGAAGCGCATCTGTTGGCCGCTCGGCTTGATGCTCCTAATTTGCCATTTCCATTTACCGCCCTGCTCGTTTCAGGTGGGCACACCCAATTGCTGTTGGCGTCTTCCTTGGGTGATTATGCGTTATTAGGTGAGACATTGGATGATGCGGTGGGCGAAGCATTTGATAAGGTAGCCAAGCGCATTGGCTTGCCTTATCCGGGTGGACCTGAGTTGGCAAAATTAGCCGATTCAGCACTTGACGTGCCCGGGATGATGGCTTTTCCGCGCCCGATGCTCAATCGACCAGGACTTGATTTTAGTTTTAGTGGTTTGAAAACGCACGCGTTCATGGCGTGGGAAAAAAGCGCGCAACAGGCTGCTGATCAAGCTGCGCTGGCGTGCGCCTTTCAAGCCGCCGTGGTTGAAACGTTGGTGGTAAAGTGTCAGCGAGCGATCGAGCAGACTGGGCATCGCCGTTTGGTGGTAGCCGGTGGTGTGAGTGCGAATCGTGCGCTGCGGCGGGCACTCGTCACCGCCATGCAAACTGTTGACACGTCAGTTTATTTCCCGTCGCTGACCTTTTGTACCGATAATGGTGCCATGGTGGCTTACACGGGTTGTTTGCATTTATTAGCGGGGGAGCAGGATGCAACAGCAGAGATTGTAGTCAAACCGCGTTGGCCATGGTTGTAGTGCGTGGAGTGCCTTAACGTCAAAAATTGAGTCTATTTTCCGTACCATTGCGCAGCCGGGCCCAATTATGGCGGTGTTGCACCCAGATGAGTAGCGTAATTAAACACAACGGCAATTCTGCGGGAAGTTGAGTGTATAACAAAGCATAGCCAGGCATTAAGCCCAATGCTAGCAAGGATGCCAACGATGAGTAACGCGTAATCGTCGCGACAATCAGCCAGGTCATAATGACGCCGCCGCTCAGCAGTACGTTAAAACCTACTAATGCTCCAAGAGCTGTTGCGACGCCTTTTCCGCCTTTGAAATTAAAAAAGACGGGATAAACGTGTCCCACAATGGCCGCTAAGGCAATCCAACCCATGCTTGTATCATCAAAACCCACTATTTTTGCGGTTAGAACAGGCAAAGTCCCTTTCAGCGCGTCGCTTACCAACACTAATAAGGCAAAACCTTTTCCAGCAATTCGCAACACATTAGTGGCTCCGGGGTTATTAGAGCCAGTAACGCGCGGATCAGGTAAATGGAACAATCGACAGACGAGAATGGCTGAGCATACCGATCCCAGCAAATAGCTACTAAAGATAAAAAACGCTAACAAAAATGTTGACATGACCGCTCCTAAAAAATGCCTAGTGTGATCATACCGCGTTAGCATTTTTATTGTTATGCTATTTAGCGTCTTAACAGGATAAAACATGAAAAAAGTTAAAAAAACACCCAGTCTTTTACTTTACGGGGGGACGTTTAGTCCTGTGCATTGGGGGCACTTACACACGGCGTTTAAGGTGCAGCGGCACATGCGTTTTGATGAGTTCTGGTTTGTGCCCTGCAAAACCCCTGTACTCGATAAACAGGCTAATGCTTCTGCTGAGGATCGCGTGGCTATGTTGCGCCTGGCATTACAAAACCATCAACGGTTCCAAATTGATTTATCGGAAATAGAACGAGCTGGTCCCTCTTATGCGGTCGATACGCTGCTGCATTGGCGCAAAAAAAAGGGCGTTGATGTTTCAATGAGTTGGTTATTAGGCCTGGAATGTTTTTTGCAACTTCGGCGTTGGTCGCGCTGGGAATCGTTGTTGGATTTAGCGCATTTGATGGTTATTGATCGCGCAGGAGTTTCAGATCAAGAAATGGATGAGGTGCTGGTCGATTTATTACAAGCCCATCAAACGGACTTAAAAACGGATTTGCTTACTGAGCCTCAGGGTAAAATTTATCGATTCAATGCAGGCCATTACCCCGTTTCATCCACCCAAGTGCGCGCAGCAATTACTCGTGGAGAAACCATCAGTCAAATGGTGCCTGCCGCCGTTGAAAATTATATTAAATTCCACGCAGTATTTGATACACTATGAATTGAACAAGCTTACCAATGAGAGCGGCTGTATGCGGGATTCTTTTTTTTACCGTTTTGGAGAGTGGATATACCGGCTGCGTTGGTTGGTTTTGGGGTTAACAGGCTTGGTGTTGCTTGCTGCCCTGTTAGTATTGCCACAAGTCATGACGTCGTTTCACACCACCGGGTTTGTCGATGACACCTCATTAAGCGCACATGCTGAAGAGTATCTTGATAAAAACTTGGCTTATGATCACGATAATCAGCTGCTGGTTTTATATCATAGTCAGCATTTAACGGCAGATAATCCGTTATTTTTTGCAAAAATCAAAAAATCACTCGCGGGATTGCGCCATTTTTCGATAAAGCATGAAATTTTATTACCGGATACCAATGCCAAGCAGGTTTCTAAAGATAAGCACACCGCTTATGCGGTCATTATTTTATACCAAGACACGCCAATTGGCGACGAGCTGTTAGCACAATTGGAATCTTGTATTAAAAAGCCAGCCAAGATGACCGTGCAATGGGGTGGTGGAGCCATCTTTTCTCAGTGGATTAGCAAACAAACGCAAGCTGATTTGTACAAAGCAGACCAAATTGCAGCTCCTATCGCAATCATCGTACTGATTGGTGTGTTCGGCTCAGTAGTCGCCGCTTTGATTCCAATTGGTCTGGGTGGTTTGTGCGCTTTAATTATTTTAAGCGTGTTGTATTACTTAGGTCAGATGGTCTCGTTATCTGTGTTTACCTTAAATATCGCCATTTTATTAGGATTGTGTTTGTGTTTGGATTATTCATTGTTCCTGGTGTCTCGTTTTCGTAACGAACTTGAGGAGCAAGGTGGTAACGTCCAATCAGCCATTGCTACGACTATGGCAACCGCAGGTCGGGCTGTATTTTTCAGTGGTTTGGCGGTGTTTGTTAGCCTGAGTGCGTTATTAATTTTTCCCATTAACATCTTATTTTCGATCGGCATGGGTGGTTTGACCGCTTCCTTAATGGCGGTATTGGTTACTTTATTGTTATTGCCTGCTGTGCTGGGAGTCTTAAAGCAACGGATTAATTACTTGCCCTTGATGCGGTTGGATAAACAGAAAAAGCGCGTTATGTGGTCGTGGTTAGCAGCGGCGGTGGTTGCTCGTCCGAAGCGCTTTTTCTTTTTTAGCATGTTCATCCTTTGTTGTTTGGCTTATCCCTTTGCCTCGGTAAATTTTGGTATTGCTGATTTTCATATTTTTCCTGAGCATTCCGATAGTAGGCGATTTTTTGATTTGTATGCGAAGGCATTTAATGCCAACGAACTAACACCCATAGTACTGATTGTTAGTCAACCAAAAGCGGATATATTAGCCTCACGCTCAATTAGTCAATTAGTTGATTTAACAAAAAAACTACAAGCGAACTCGCGTATTCGGTCCGTCAATAGTATCGTTACGCTCGACCCATTGCTGTCTAAACAATCTTACCAGGCCTTGTATCAACATCCTGAACAGTTGCCACCTGCTCTTGCGCAATTACTCAAAACAACCACTCGTCAACATGTCACGGTTATTCGCATTGTCAGTAACGTGGCTCCTGGGACAGCGGAGATGAATGAATTAATTGAACAACTGCGAAAAACTCGTCCACCTGCGGGCATGCGCTTACAATGGACTGGGGAGCCAGTGATTAATTTTGATGTAAAAGATACCATTGAGCGCTTATTTCCTTATGCGGTGCTGTTAATTATGAGTCTGACCTATTTAATCTTATTGTTGGTCATGCGTTCGTTGTTCTTGCCTTTGAAAGCCATTTTCATGAACACGCTTAGCTTGTGTGCTTGTTATGGCGTGTTGGTGTTTATTTTTCAGCAAGGTCACTTACACTCTTGGTTGAATTTTGAGCCACAAGGCATGTTGGACATGAGTTTAATGATTATCATTTTTTGCGCAATTTTTGGTTTCTCCATGGATTATGAAGTATTTTTACTAACTCGTATTCAAGAGGCGTATCGCAAGACTGGAAATAATCAGTTGAGTATTGTGTTGGGTATTGAAAAGAGTGCTCGTATCATCACGAGTGCCGCGGTCATTGTGATTTGTATCTGTGGTTCATTTATGGTGGCTGATATTTTAATTATTAAAGAATTTGGGCTCGGGATTGCTGTGGCAATTTTTGTTGATGCGTTTATTATTCGCAGTATTTTAGTACCGTCTACCATGACGTTACTGGACCGCTGGAATTGGTACTTACCAAAGTGGTTAGGCCGTGTGTTACCTTAAATCCGGTAGATTAACTTAACACAAACAGAATACAAAAAAGGCATATAGTCGGCAACTGGGTTCAATTCCGATTCGCCGTAGCCTGCCGTATAGTTCGCCGCTAATTCGGTGCTGATGTGTTTAGTTGGTGTGTAATTAACACCTGCGCCAAAGCTCGGTGTAATTAACCAGTGATTGTTCATTAAATCGTTGCGATGCAGATCACCAATACCGACACCTGAGTAGACACGCCAGGCGCTGTTTGGAATGACTAACATGATTTTAGCTAATACAAATACTACTTCTGTTTGTGAACTGAGCAACGTATTACTGTCATTGTCATACGCATACAAACTTTCTTCATCAAACGTTAAGTTGACCTTAGGGTATTGTTGATAGTTCACCTCAATGGAAAAATTAGGACTCAACTCATAACCGGCTAACCCACCCCAAACCAAGCCACCTTCTTGCGCTGAAACAGGGGTGTAAAGGGCCATGGCCATGTTTTGGTTCTCTGCTGCAGGGACTAACCCGTACCAAGTTGTTGAGCCATAACCCAGGGCGCCTCCAGCATACAGTGGGTGGCTAAAGCGTGTGTCCTCAATAGGTGAACTGTACAACAAGGCGCAGAAGCTTGATAAGCCAACCGCGAACAAAAATCTATGCACAAGCGGCCCCTGTGCCGTTACATAATTGATTGTTTGAGGTCACTCCGCCACGACGATAACAGTTCCAAGAATCAACGCAACTTTGGGGTGTTGTATCCGCTTGATGAAGGCACGCTTGCTCTAATGAGCCATAGACAATCATCATGCGTTGGTAAATGGTATTCATGTCAGTACACAATCGTGCAGGTAATCCATGAGTCGTACAATGACATTGCGCTACCGACTGAAACGAACCGCAAAAATTCGCACTGGTAACATCGGCTGCCAGGGGGCAGGCGTAGGTCAGTTTAAAGCTGGTACAGAGGAGTAACGTGATGACAGCGGTCAGTGGTTTAAACACAATGCGATTCCTTATTGAAGAGTATCATGATCCCTAGCTACTCTTCGATTGTATAAGAGATTATGTGATTTGACTACCGGGCTTATTGTTTAGCAACCACTAAGCTTTTCAAGATGGTCAATGCGGTATAGAGTTGATAGTCTTCGTGTAATAAGATTTGATCGTCGGCGTTACTGATTGCCGACGGGGCGGGTTTGTTTTTGTTAGCATTCAATAAATGCCCGCTTAAATCGGCCTCACTTAAATCAAATGACTTACCAACACTGTTTTGTTCAGTTTTTGGAACAGCAATTTCCTCAATGGTAATGTCGGGAGTGATACCTTGTGCTTGAATGGAGGTTCCAGCAGGGGTGAAATACAGTGCCGTGGTTAATTTAATACCGTGTGTGTTATCTAATGGCAATATGGTTTGTAC
>DAIDLK010000044.1 GCA_027449525.1 Legionellaceae bacterium
AAATGCAAAAATTGATAGGTAGACACAATATCTTCTTTCACCAGCTGTTCAACTGTTGTAAGGCTCTGTGCTGCCCGAACACTTTCATTGAGATCCTGTTGATCAATTTGTTCTTCTGAATTAATTTTTGAGTAATATTCATCGGAATCATCCTTTTTAGCCTGATTGAGCGCGCGGTATTCATTTTCAAGATTTTTTTCAAGCGATCTGAGTTTATCTAAATCGAATGTACCCCGTGTTATGCCCAAGTCAGCCAGACTAAAGGTAAGCTTTCGGACGAGTGCATAAGGGTCATCAATCATCTCTGGTTGGTCATACAATTTAGCGGAAACTAAATCGGCAAGAAGTTGGCGCGTTAAGGCTTGGGGATTCACCTTACCCCATTCGGTTGGTCCTACGTAATCTTCTATTTTTTTTAATGTATCGATTAATTCTTTTACCTTGAGATAATCTTCTGTTGTTTCCTTAAGCAAAGCAGAACGATTTGCCATCCTTTTTTCGAGTGCCCTCGTTTCGGTTCGTAACCTATCTCGGTTCTTTCTCATGTTTGCTCCAGTTTTCAAGGCCTAATGAAAGTTTAGTACAATTTTTAACTAAGCTTGTACCCCTCAGGAGACCATGCTAAGATTGTATTATTTTTGAACGGAAAATGAACATGCGGCACGTCGTTATTAAATTTGGTGGCTCAAGCGTTTCCTCTCGTGCCACCTGGGATAACATTCTAGAAATTACGCGCCGCCACCTCAACGCCGGCTTACAACCAGTGATTGTTTGTTCCGCGCTGAGTAACACGTCCAATACGCTCGAACAACTCATTGATGCCGCTTTAACCGATGACTATCACTCGCTGCTACAGCAACTCATGCAAGCGCACCAGACGCTAGCCGAAGCACTCGAGGTAGATAGCGAGTTACTCGCTGAAGAATGGCATGCATTACAACAATGGCTAACTGGCGTGTCGCTCCTCAACGAGGCACCAGCAAAAACACGTGCACAAATTTTAAGTGTTGGCGAACTGATGATGACCCGTCTTGGGCACGCTTTCTTGCAGCAACAACTCAATTGTTTATGGTTTGATGCACGCACGGCACTTATTTCCACCCCGATTCCGCACACGCAAGACAGCAATTATTTAGCCGCCCGCGTAGCACCGGAGATCAATCTGGCTTTGGCGGAAAGTTGGCTACAAAGTGGCGCACAAGCGATTATCACGCAAGGCTTTATTGCTGCGAATAACCACGGTGAAACCGTACTACTTGGTCGCGGGGGTTCGGATACTTCAGCGGCCCTACTAGCGGCCATCATCAACGCGACTGCCTGCGAAATCTGGACTGACGTGCCTGGCATTTATACGGCCAATCCACACCAGCTACCCAACGCACGCTTGTTAAAGCAGCTGAATTATTTCGAAGCACAAGAAATTGCGTCCATGGGCGCTAAAGTGCTGCATCCACCCTGCATCCCACCCGTTCTCCAAGCGGGCATCCCTATGATTGTAAAATACACCGCGATGCCCGATCACAGCGGTACGCGCATCAGCCACGAAACGGACGAAGATGCGCCACCGATTAAATCAATTCAAGTTAAACACAGCATCACGCTGATTTCGATTGATACTCTAAACATGTGGCAGCAAGTGGGTTTTTTAGCCGAGGTATTTGCCACGTTTAAACAACACGGATTCTCCATTGATTTACTGTCTTCTTCGGAGTTTAACGTCACCGTATCGCTCGACAGCAGTGTAAAATGGTGTAACCGCCAGGCGTTAGACGCACTGGTCCACGAACTCAATCAATTTTGTCGGGCCAAAATTATTGAACCGTGCAGTGCCGTCAGTTTAGTCGGGCATCATATCCGTATGATTCTGCCCCAGTTAGGCCCAGCTCTCGAAGTGTTCGAAGCTAAACAAATCTATCTAATGTCATTGGCCTCTAACGATTTAAATCTAACGTTTGTGGTTGATGAATCGCAGGCCGATAAATTATGCCAACAATTACACAGCTTGTTAATTGAAAACAATCCACAAAGTTTTTATTATTCTCACAGCTGGCAAGAACAATTTGGTCATCCCATGACCCGCCCCAAGCCATGGTGGGAGAAACACCGCCAACCACTGCTAACGCTAGCCGCCCAGAGAACACCCTGTTATGTATACCACACGCCCACTATTGTAGAACGGGCGCACGAATTAGCACAAATTAGCGCCATTGATACCTTTTTTTACGCGATAAAAGCCAATCCACACCCGGCAGTCCTCCGCTCACTCGAACCATTGGGCATTGGTTTTGAATGTGTTTCCATTCAAGAGTTAGAACATGTGCTGCAATTATTTCCAACCATTGACCGAAAACGGTTGCTATTTACGCCTAATTTTGCCGCCAAAGAAGAGTATGCCTACGCAATTGAACGCGGTTGCCACATAACAATTGATAACATTTATCCACTAGTGCACTGGGGCAGGCTACTGTCTAACTACTCCATTTTACTGCGCATTGATCCTGGTTGCGGGGTTGGACATCACAAATACGTCTCCACCGGAGGTGATGAGTCGAAGTTTGGAATTCATAAAGAACACATTGATCTTGCCATGACTCACATCCAACAACACAACGTTCGCGTGATTGGGCTGCACGCTCACTCCGGCAGTGGGATTTTATCACCGGATCTTTGGCAACAAACGGCGCTTATGTTAGCGGAATTAGCCGAGCGTTTTCCCGATGTGCGCATCTTAAATCTTGGTGGCGGGCTCGGTGTAGTGGATAAACCAGGACAAAAAGCACTGAACATGCAACATTTAAACGAATCATTACTGCGTGTTAAATCCAGCTACCCGCAGTTAATTTTCTGGCTGGAGCCCGGACGATTTTTTGTGGCGGAAAGCGGTATTATCTTGGCCAAAGTGACCCAACACAAAGAAAAAGGTCGTGCACGCTTTGTTGGCATTGAAACTGGGATGAATTCGCTCATTCGTCCGATGCTATACGGCGCTTACCACGAAATTGTTAATTTAACCCGCCTTGAAGATGAAAAAGTTGGTTTTGCCCACATTGTGGGTCCTATTTGTGAATCAGCAGATACCCTAGGCTACGACCGATTGCTACCAAACACCCAAGAGCAAGACGTGCTACTGATTGCTAACACTGGGGCATACGGCCATTGCATGGGATCCAATTACAATTTACGCCCAGTTGCTGACGAAATCATCTTTGCAGACCATGTTAGCTGATGCTGAGGCGCGACAGCAGGCTCTGGATCCTCGACGCTCGTTTATTGTTCAAGCGCCCGCTGGGTCCGGTAAAACCGAGCTATTAACCCAGCGCTTTCTGCACCTATTAGGTACGGTTCATCAGCCGGAGCAAGTAGTTGCACTGACGTTTACGCGAAAAGCAGCCAATGAAATGCGTGCTCGCATTACCCAAGCCTTGTTAACTGCCACGGCTGAAGATCCTCTGGCTGCGCCCCACAAACAATTAACGGATGGTTTCGCACGCGCGGCACTAGCACGCAGTGAGCAACAGGGGTGGCAGTTACTAACCAATCCATCACGCCTGCGCATTACTACCATCGACTCACTCTGCCATAGTCTAGCTCAAGCCATACCTTTGTATGAGCAGCACACCCCTTATGCAAACGTCAACACTGCTCCCAATGAGTTGTATTTAGCCGCCGCGCAAGCTTGTTTTCAATATTTACTCGATACACCAACCCAACATCCTACCCTATCCTGTTTACTTGAGCACTTAGATAATCGTCAAGATCACTTAATTCAATTGTTTATTGAACAACTCCGCTCACGCGATCAGTGGCTGCACATCATCTACCAAGCGAAATCACAAGATAAACAACGCTATCAATACGCTTTATCCACTATCATTCAGCATGAAATCAACTGCTTTAAAGCAACCATCCCCGCTGAGTGTCTGGCACCATTACTCACGTTGTGTCGCCAAGTGGCTAATTTGGCTCCGGATGGTTCGGCTTACCAAGCCCTAAAGGACTGGTCGAATTGGGATCAGCTCGATGGCCAACAGACCCAGGCGCTTGGGGCGTTACTACTGACCTCACAAGGCACCCTGCGTAAAAGCTTTGATCACCACGTAGGCGTTAAGCGCGAATATTGCAATTCAGCGCACGAGTACCAGCAGCTTAAAGCCGATAGTAAGGAACTTCTGGCTACCCTTCAAACCTTACGAGATTTTCTCCCGGCGTTGCAGCATGTTCATCAATTACCGCCACCCCATTATGCAAACGAACAATGGCAGGTACTACAAGCACTTCTAAACGTGCTGCCACTATTAGCAGCGCATTTGCAACTATTGTTTAACCAACACAATCAAGTCGATTTTATTGCTGTGGCACAACAAGCCGGACTTGCCTTGGGTCAATCAGAAGCACCTACTGACTTAGCTTTGTACCTTGATTACAACATTCACCACTTACTGATCGATGAATTTCAAGACACATCTATCCACCAATTTGCCTTAATTAGCCAATTAGTTGCCGGATTTAGTCCCGAAAGTAATAAAACTTTGTTTGTCGTAGGTGATCCAATGCAATCCATTTATCGCTTTCGTGGTGCAGAGGTCGGCTTATTTTTACGTGCTAAACAACAGGGCATTGGTCCCCTACAACTGCATTTTTTAGCATTAACTTGTAATTTTCGCGCTAGCATTCCACTCGTTGACTGGATTAATCACCAATTTCGATCAATTTTTCCTGCACGCGATGATCTGAAATCGGGTGCGATTGCTTTTCATGCCGCAACAGGAGTAAAACTTGGCTCCCCTCACCTAGCCGTTACTGCATGCTCGTATGGCTCGCGCGAACAACAAGCAACCGGCTTAGTAGCATTAATTCGCTCTCAATTGGCCAGCTACCCGGAACAGAGCATGGCGTTATTGATTCGTTCGCGCAGCCAACTCAAACCCATTATCCGTGCTTTGCGTCACCACCAAATAGCCTATCAAGGCACTGACATCGACTGGATGGCATCGCTACCACATATCCGCGATGTCTGGACCTTGACCCAAGCTTTACTCATGCCAGCCAACCGTTTAGCTTGGCTCAGTTTCCTCCGCAGCCCCTGGTGCGGCATTATGCTGACTGATTTGCATGCATTAGCACAAATTAATCGCAAACAATCGATTGTTTACGCATTGACTCAGCTGTCAGCGCATGTCCAACATTTTACTGAGGAAGGGTATGCCCGCTTACGCTACGTAGGCAACGTGCTAATCAATGCGCTCAGCATGCGCCTACAACAACCCCTGACTGAATGGCTGATCAGCACCTTGGATCAGTTACATCAAGCAGCCATTTTAACCCCGCGTGCGCGCGATGAATTAGAGCAATACTGGCAACTCATCGAACAATTTGAACAAGATGGCCAGCTATCCAATCTAAACCGCTTTAAACAAGCACTGGATAGTCTCTACTCACAAGCATCCACTCGAGCGAACTTGCATATTTTAACCATCCATAAAGCAAAAGGATTAGAGTTTGATTGCGTTTTCTTACCCAGCCTAAGTGCTAGACCCAATGGCCAATCACAACCGTTACTGCGCTGGCTCACCTTACCGACAGAACAAGATGACCCCCTACTACTTTTATCACCCATTCACGCAAGTGCCAATCAGCCAAATGCACTCTATGATTATTTGGGGCGGTTAGACAACACGAAAGACAGTTACGAACAACAACGCTTATTCTATGTGGCGGTTACACGTGCTAAACATCGTCTGTTTTTGTGTGATTTTTGTGAAACACCTGCCCGAAACAGTTTACGTGCCTTACTCGTTGATCAACCCTTTACTGCGGTTGAAAATAGCGAGGATGTTGACGTGATTAACCCGCAATTACCCGTGCTTACCGCCTTGCCGAGTACGTTTTATTGCACCCCACCCCCGTTACTTTGTGCTACCTCAACCTCAAATCGCTCACTGCTGTTTTCGCTACACGATCCCATGCCACGCTTATTGGGCTTAGTAACACATGAGCTACTCCAGTGGATCTGTACGTATCATCCGGCTGAATTACGTGATGTCCCGGTCGCACTCATGAACAATCTCATGCAGCAGCACAGCATCGCACCCAGTCTGCAGGCCGCGGCTAAACAACGCTTATTTGAATTCATTACCCCGTTATTTACTCAACCACGCGGTCAATGGCTTATTGCCGCGCACGCCGAAGAGTACAATGAATATGAACTATTAATGTTGCAACAAGGTGAAATACGCACACAAATTATTGATCGCACCTTTATGGATCAAGGCAAGCGCTGGATTATTGATTTTAAAACAGGACGAGAAGATGAGGCTAGCAGTACTCAACACCGAATCCAACTGAATGCTTATGCCGATTCATTCGCTCAAATGAGCCAGGCGCCAATCCATTGCGGCTTGTATTATCTCCCGACGCAACATTGGGTAGAATGGCAACATGTGTCCCACCTTACGAAGGAACCCGCATGAATTTAGACACGACGGTACAACGAGTATTAGCCATTACCTGCGATAACTTACTGCATTGCACCGCCCTGGAGATGCAACTAGCCTCTGATTTGCTGCTGCAAGGCCAGTACGGCCAGCTAACGCTCACCGCAGGCGTGCCAGTGGGTGCGTTGGAACAACATCTAAAACCGGTATTGCAACTCGCGCTACAGCGCGCTCTACCGCACTATCAATTTGATATCCAGTTAACCTCGCGCATCAAACCACACCAAACGCAATTAATTGGTAAAAATTTACGTGGCGTAAAAAATACCATTGCTATTGGCTCAGGAAAAGGCGGCGTTGGAAAATCCACGGTAACCACCAATCTTGCCGTCACACTAGCCAAAATGGGTGCCAAAGTTGGTATTCTCGATGCCGATATCTACGGTCCAAGCATTCCTACCTTGCTCGGAGAGCATGCGCCGGTGTCCTGCCGGGAAGTCCCGTCCCACGACGCCGACCACGGAGACTTGGGCGAAGAGCCGCGCGGCGAGGGAGAAGTAGACCGCCGATCCGCCCAGGGCGTCCTTGCTTTCGCCTTCGGG
>DAIDLK010000045.1 GCA_027449525.1 Legionellaceae bacterium
TTAATAAATTATTAAAGCACAAGAATCTACTCGTGCGAAAGTCTCATCTTAGGTTATTTTTTTTGCCCGTGACAATAAGTTTCTTTGACGACACAAGCAAGCAGGAGTGCCAGTAGAGAGCTCAACGGTAAGAGCTGCAGTCCCGATTGAAAATCCGATAATAACAAGCTGTCAACATGAAAGCTACGTGCCCCTGCACTGTAGTCAACCCAATAACCCACTAGTGGCTGCATTAATGCGCCGATAAAAATCGAGGCCATGTTTGTCAGCGCGATCGCTGTACCAACCACATTACGCGGGTGCAATTCAGTCGATACAGCGTAAGCTATAGCGACTCCGGTATTAGTAAATCCGTATAAAAACAACAACACATAAGCGGCTAAAACGGATAAATTAGAACAATAAACCAACACAGAAATTAATAGCAATCCGCTGGCCGCTGAAGTTAACATCACTGGCTTTCGGCGCCCAATTCTATCCGACAACCAGCCTGATAATGGCCCCCCCACAACCCAGCCAATAAAAATCAAACTTGTGGCAAAGGCTGCCGCATGCGCGTTCATTCCTTGACCATATTGCAAATAAGCAGGACCAATTGCTTCGCCTAACACTGCCGCAGGGGCATACAGAAAACCGGCAAATAATGCATTAATCCAGGTTTGTTTGCTCGATAGGATTAGACCTAAACTCGCAAGGATACCGGACCGCCGGTGCGACATAACCTCTCCGGCTCCAGCCGTTGGTTTGTCTTGAATCGTGTAAAATAACAAGGCTGCTAGCCCGATAAATAATCCGGCAATGCAATACATGCTCGCTCGCCAGCCAAATGCCGTCACTAAAAAAGAGACAGGGGCCTGTCCGGCGGCCCCACCTAACATCCCCAGTGCTTGGGTAAGGCCGGCTAACAAGCCCAACATTGTGGCTGGAAACCAGGCCGTTGCTAAACGCAAGGCTGAGATAAACGCAAAGGCCGCACTAAAGCCAATGAACAATCGTCCAATAGCCGCGAGCAAGACCGTATCCGCTAAAGCAAACAGGCAACAACCAAATGCCGTAACCAGCGACATAACAGTTAACAATAAGCGAATACTGACTCTATCGACTAACAAACCGACGGGTATTTGCATCAGTACGTACGGGATGTAAAAAGACGCCGTGAGCAAACCAAATCCAGCTTCATTGATGCTAAAGTCGACTTGTAGCTCCCGATGCATAACGGTCGGAGCTACGCGCGCGAGATAATCTGAGAAATAAAAGAAAGCAGCAAGCCCCCAGATGAGCCAAGCAAAATGAAGTCTGTCGTTTGGTTTAATAATTTTTGGCATAAAACACTCAATCAATTATACTGCCTACTTCCCAAGCAAATCAGGTTAGTATAACGCTATGAATGAACTGGAGCTAGCCATAGAGAAGGCTCTTTTTTCTCAAGGAAAAACCGCTGAAGCCAACAAGGCGTATCTTGAATTTATCAAAGCGAATTTTATTGTTCCAATTCATCGTTCTTCAGCGCCAAATAAACCTGAAGTGCTGTTTCTTCGCGAACAAAATCAGACGTTAATGCCAGTGTTTACGCGTAAAGAGTATTTAACCGCATGGGCCGCTGATATTCAAGACGCTATTCAGTTATTACATCTATCCGGCGTTAACTTGCTTCAGGGTGTATGCGATGATGTTACAGTCTGTCTCAACATTGGTACTAGTATTTACAAAGAATTTAATCCTAGTGAATTAGCTCGCATGCGGAGCATCATTCTAAAACTAGGCTTAATTAAAACAGCAGAGTCCCCCGCGAGTTCTTCTTCGCGGGATACTCAACATTAAGCTACTAACTCGAGCACTTGGTAGCCTAGGATAGCCGAAACAGCAATCACGCTAGCAATTTCTAATACTTTAGTAAAATAACTGTCACGTGCTTCGGTAAATAAATTATCATTCACTGCGGCATGATCAACATCTTCAGGCTGAGTAACACCATCATTTTCAGTGAACAGCGGTTCCTCTTGATAAAAACCAGCCCACCATCCTTCTAACCATTGTTCAGCCTCTTTAGAAGCGGGTCGGTAGGGATTCTCATCATGACTGACTTCCGATACTGCACACAAATACCCGTAGGCATAGCATTCCTCGAGGTTTGGATGCTCCAAGTTAAAATGAAGTTTTACATGGGGTAGCACGTCGTTAATTTCACTCATCATAGCCCTCACTCTGTTCATGTCCAAGTCAAATGCACCACTTAGTAGATCCAGTGTATGGCGTGTGATTAAATTGTGTGTGGAGAAACAATAGTTTTTTACATTTTTTTTACAATAAAGGCACTTGATTACAAATATAAAGGACAGTCAGATTTAAAATTAATCTAACTATACCTTCTGTTCAGTGATGTTAGCCACTAAATTCGTTGCTTAATCCTATTAAAAAACAGTATTATCTGCCAACAAAGTTTGCTTATACTCTGTCTAGGAACGATTATGCCAGCGAAAAATCTCGAAGAAGTTGTCTCTTTATGTAAACGAAGAGGATTTATCTTTCAAAGCGGTGAGATTTACGGAGGGTTACAAGGAGTCTACGATTACGGTCCGCTAGGCGTTGAGCTTAAAAACAACTTAAAAGCCGCCTGGTGGTCAGCTAACGTATACGAACGCGATGATATTGTTGGGCTGGATTCAGCAATTTTGTCGCATCGAGCTGTATTTTGTTACTCAGGGCATGAAGACACATTTGCTGATATGATGGTCGATTGTTACGAGTGCAAGCGCCGTTGGCGAGCAGACCACTTAGTCAATGGTACCTGTGAGCATTGTGGTTCTAAACAATTTACGGAAGCCCGTCCGTTTAACATGATGTTTAAAACGCAAGTAGGTCCCGTGCCAGATCAAGCGCATTTCGCCTATTTACGTCCTGAAACAGCGCAAGGAATCTTTACTAATTTTAAGAACGTGATTGACTCTACTCCACAAAAACTACCATTTGGCATTGCCCAAATCGGCAAGGCATTTCGCAACGAAATTACTCCAAGAAACTTTATTTTTAGAGTAAGAGAATTTGAGCAAATGGAGATTGAATTTTTCGTTAAACCTGGTGACGATGAGGCCTGGCATGACGCTTGGGTTGATACGCGCTTAAACTGGTGGATAAAACAAGGTATTGCTCGCGAACAATTACAACTGCTTGATCAAGATAAAGCAGATTTGGCGCACTACGCTAAGAAAACAGTCGATATTTTATACCATTTTCCCAATGGTTTTGAGGAAATTGAGGGTATCGCCAATCGAACTGACTTTGATTTGGGCTCACACACCCGACATCAAACGGAGTTCAACCTGAGTGCTACGGTAAAAACAAACGCTGAAAGCACCAGCAAGTTAGCCATTCTAGATATGGAAACGTCTCAATTTATCGTGCCCTATGTCATTGAGCCATCGGCCGGCGTTGATCGAGGGGTATTGGCCATTCTGGTGGAAAGTTACACTCAAGAAGTTTTGCCTGACGGTAAACAACGCACCGTGCTAAAACTCAAACCACATTTAGCACCCATTAAAGTTGCGGTAATACCCCTCGCGCGAAATCATGATAGTTTAGTCGCTAAAGCTAGGGGCATTAAACAACAAATTCAAGCATTAGGCATCGGACGGGTGGCATATGAAGACAGTGGCAACATTGGTAAAAGCTATCGCCGCCATGATGAAATCGGCACCCCCCTGTGCATCACTGTTGATTTTGATACCATTGGCAAAAGTGATGAAAGTGAACAGCACGATACGGTAACCCTGCGTGACCGAGACACCATGCTACAGACACGTGTCGCCATACAAGACTTAGAGCAAACCATTCGCAATTATTTTAAATTAGCTGCGCAAGAATAATCTCTTGCGCAGCTTAGATAACAACTTACTTAGTGGCCTGATTAATCATTGCCTGCATGGTTGCTTCACTTGCACCACCAGGCACAAAAGCCGGTTTACTATTGGATGCAAATTGTCCACCCGGGGTGGACGCGATAATAAAGGCAGGCGTGCCCATTAAGTGTAATTGCTCTGCCAAAGTACGATTGGCAGCTAACTCATTTTTGACCGCTGAACTTGTCATATCTTTTTTCAGTTTTTCTCTATCTAAGCCAATTGAATTGGCGGTTTCCATTACTATTTTTTCATTCAATGGCTTTTCGATACGTAGCAACGCGGTTTGCATGGCTTTGTATTTGCCTTGGTTGGCAGCAGCTAGAGCGGCGGACGCCGCCAACTCTGAATTTTTACCAAAAATTGGGAATTCTTTATAAACTATGCGCAAATTCTTATTTTTGTTGGCTAGCTCAGCAATGACTGGTTGCATTTTTTTGCAATGAATGCATTGGTAATCAAAAAATTCCACCAAAGTAACGTTTCCTTTAGGATTACCTTCCAGAGTTAATTTACTTTGAAATACTTCGGCAGCATGTTGTGCAATCGCACTGCGGGCTTGCACTTGCATTTCAACTTGCTGTCTTTTTTGGAGCACTTGAGAGGCTTCAACCAGAACTTCAGGGTGATTTACTAAATAATCATGCACCACTTGCTCAACTTGTTTTTTTTCAGCAGCATTCATGCTGACCGACTTTAGCTTATCGGCATGGAGCGGCATGGAGCCAACCGCAAATGCTAACACGCTATTCATTACCACTCGACTTTTATTCACCCAATTCCCCTCAATTCAAATTGATCCCAGTTCCACAACCTAACACCAGTGACGTTGAAATTCAAGTCAAATCAACCCGCTTCAGTCATTAAATTGGCGTAGGCGAGCACCAGCCATTTGCGATCGTGGTGGGCAAATTGCACTTGCACACGGGTATGCGCTCCTTCGCCTTCAAACGCCAACACAATGCCCGTTCCAAATTGTGCATGCACTACCTGTTGCCCGAGACGAAAGCCAGCAGTATACCGATTATTAGGGCTCTCATAGTCTTGCAGACGCTTAACACTGTGCAGCGTACCACGTAATTCTTCGAGTAAGTTCGAGGGCAATTCACGCAAAAAGCGTGACGGCCGGTGGTATTCTTCCCGACCGTACTGGCGACGAATTTCCGCATGCGAAAGGATTAACTGCTGTTTAGCGCGAGTCATGGCCACGTAGCACAAGCGGCGTTCCTCCTCAATACGACCTGGCTCATCCATGGATTGCTTGCCAGGAAAAAGCCCTTCCTCCATTCCAACCAAAAAAACCACAGGAAACTCTAGCCCTTTTGCGGCGTGAATCGTCATTAGTTTAACCGATTGCTCATGCTCTTCCGCCTGCATTTCGCCCCCTTCTAGAGAGGCATGCGCTAGAAACGCACTTAATGCGGCTTGAGGCTCTAGCCCATCAGTTACAAATTCTTGCCTAAATTGATAGGCCGCATTGATTAACTCTTGTAAATTATCCTTTTTTATTTGAGCCTGATCACCTTTTAGTTGAGCAAAGTGCTGCTCTAGACCACTACGACTCATGACCTCGGCAACCAATTGGTCCAAACTCAAGTCGGCTACTGAGTGCTGTAATTGATGCACTAATCCAATAAAACCGGTGAGAGCGTGTCCGGCCCGATTGGGCAGCGTTGCCTGGCTTTTTAACGAGAGTGCCGCTGACCACAATGACTGTGTCTCACTCGTCGCCAGCGCGCGAATTTCATCTAAGGTTTTTTCACCTATTCCCCGGGTGGGAAAGTTAATGATTCGTTCAAAGGCGGTGTCATCCCCGGGATTCACCAGTAGCCGCAGGTAGGCAATCACGTCTTTAATTTCCGCGCGTTCAAAAAAGCGCATTCCCCCTTGAATACGATAAGCAATACCGGCACGTAATAACGCATCTTCCAAAACGCGCGACTGCGCATTGGAGCGGTATAAAATAGCGATGTCATCGCAACTAAAGCCGGCAGTTAATGCCTGTTGCACCCGCTCGCGAATAAAACGTGCTTCATCGAGTTCATTGTAGGCGGCGTATACTTTGATTTTTTCACCAGCAGCCCCCTCCGTCCATAAAGCCTTACCCATGCGCGTTTGATTGTGCGTAATTAAGGCATTAGAAGCGGCTAAGATAGTTGCGGTTGAGCGGTAGTTTTGCTCGAGACGAATCACCTCCGTAGCCGCAAAATCCTCTGAAAATCGATGAATATTCTCAACTTTAGCGCCTCGCCAACCGTAAATGGATTGATCATCATCGCCAACCACCATCACGCTGGTATTGGGACCCGCTAACAGGCGAATCCAGGCATACTGTACGGTGTTCGTGTCCTGAAACTCATCGACTAAAATAGCCTGAAAACGCTGTTGATAATGCACAAGTAACTCAGGATTATCGCGCAAGAGATCATAGCAACGTAACAAGATTTCTGCAAAATCAACCAGTCCTGAGGAAAAACACAACTGCTCATAGGCTTTATAAACCGCAAGCCAGATGCGACCAGGCCCATAGGATGGCACCGCCACTTGATACGGACGCAAACCTTCATCTTTATTCGCATTAATAAACTGTTGCGCTTGCTTAACCGGCCATTGCTCCAAATCAAGTTGCATGGACATCATCACTCGTTTCAGCAAACGTGCTTGATCCTCACTGTCCATGATCTGGAAATGCAGCGGCAAGCGTGCCTGTTCAGCATGTTGACGAAGCAAACGATGACAAAGCCCATGAAACGTACCCACCCACATTGTTTGAACAGAGATAGGCAATAATTCACGTAGCCGGTGTTTCATTTCACCCGCCGCTTTATTCGTGAAAGTTACGGCTAATAATTGCTCAGGTCCCATCTGGTGTTGTTCAATCAACCACGCCATTCGACTCACCAACACACGGGTTTTACCACTGCCCGCTCCCGCTAAAATCAGGACGCGCCCTTTAACCGTTTGAACAGCTTTTTGTTGCGGTTCGTTCAGTTTCATTTGAGAAGTCGCACAAGTTCGTCCACAATGTCAGAGCAACGCGCCT
>DAIDLK010000046.1 GCA_027449525.1 Legionellaceae bacterium
AACCAATTTGAGTTGAAAGGTTTGGTAAGTGAGTCATGTTTCTTCGGTTCTTTAAAACAAGGCCAATACTCCATCTCCGCAATTGTATCTGTAATTAAAGTGTAATGCTCAGAAATATATTTTGGTTTTTCTCGAGCCAAACTACGCTTTACATCGGCCATATCAATAACAAAGGTATCTACTTTATCCTCTTTAAATGCTTGTTGAATTTCATTTTCAAATCGATGGGGTAAAAAATCACAGCAGGTTGTTACAAGGTGGGTTATTTGGTCATCATCATTAGCAAAAGCAGGATCGGCAAAAAGGCTTGTCATATAGTGTACAGTGTCATCAATATCTATTTGACCTTCATTCGCAAGGATGACTAAAGATTTCAACCCTGCTTTGCGTGACCATTCATTAACGCTAACATCTTCAATAAGATTTTTAATCGTTAATAAATCGCCATTGTAGGTGGCTGCGATAAAGCGATGTAAATCTTCGGTGATGCAGTCACCAATTAGTGAGTCGAGATCCTCTTCAGGTAATCGTGCAAGCTTGATTATAGAAGTAAAGGCGCTTTTTTCCTGAAACTGTGATAGTAAAAATACAGAAAACAAATGACCAATATCATTGTCTTGAACGCTATCCACATCTTCAATTGCTTTATCCAGCCAAGCTAATAGTTTAGGAGTTATATTGGCTTGCTGGGTAATTGCAGCTTCTACAGCTTCCTTTGGAAAGCGCTTATTTAAATAAAGGAGATCGTTTTCAATTTGATCAATTGTTAATTCTTTCTTCAATTCTTGATTAGTCATAGATTCAATCCTAGATAATTACCATCTCTATTTTTAGCAAAACATGCTAGAGATTATTCACCATCTTTCTACATTGCTTCTACATGAAATTTTTTACTTTTGGCGGGAGCTTGGTAACTACTTGATTTAATTGGCTCCCCGGGACGGGCTCGAACCGCCGACCTAATGATTAACAGTCATCCGCTCTACCGACTGAGCTACCGGGGAATAACGCGACATCATAAAGAGTTTTTTGAAAGGGGTCAAGGTGTTTGCTGCCAAGGGGGAACTGTGGGATAATTTTTTTCTCGAGCAAGTTCCAACACAGGTGAAACCATGTCAACAACAGGCGATGAAAACAAAAACAAAGCATTGCAAGCAGCGCTAGTGCAAATTGAGCGCCAATGCGGTAAAGGTTCTATTATGCGCATGGGCGATGGCACGGCCATCCCCGATATCGAAGCTATTTCAACCGGTTCGTTAGGCCTCGATATTGCTTTAGGTATCGGCGGTTTGCCCAAAGGACGGATTATTGAAATTTATGGGCCAGAGTCTTCCGGTAAAACCACACTCACGTTACAAGTGATTGCGGAATGTCAAAAAATGGGTGGTACGGCCGCTTTTATTGATGCAGAGCACGCACTCGATCCGAGTTATGCGGAAAAATTGGGTGTTAAGCTAGAAGAATTATTAATTTCACAACCAGATACCGGTGAGCAGGCATTAGAAATTACCGACATGTTAGTCCGTTCCGCTGCAGTGGATGTGGTGGTGATAGACTCCGTCGCTGCACTCACCCCGAAAGCTGAAATTGAAGGGGATATGGGTGATTCACATGTGGGGTTACAAGCGCGCTTGATGTCGCAAGCCTTGCGAAAATTAACCGCTAATATTAAGCGTTCCAATACACTAGTGATTTTTATTAATCAAATTCGTATGAAAATTGGTGTGATGTTCGGTAGCCCAGAAACAACAACCGGTGGCAATGCGTTAAAATTTTATGCGTCAGTTCGTCTTGATATTCGTCGCATTGGCAGTATTAAGAAAGGTGAAGAAGTCACCGGCAATGAGACACGCGTGAAGGTGGTTAAGAATAAAGTAGCACCACCGTTTAAAACTGCTGAATTTGATATTTTATACAACGAAGGTATTTCACGTGAGAGTGAAGTGATTAATTTAGCCAGTCAATTGGGTCTAATTGAAAAATCTGGGGCATGGTATAGCTATAACCAAGAAAAAATTGGTCAAGGAAAAGACAATGTGCGCCTGTATTTGAAAGAAAATCCAGCGCTATCACACACCCTCGAGCAGCAAATTCGTGAGACGTTACTTGTGAGCAAAGCGCCGGTGGCTCGAACAAAACTTGCGGTAGAAACAACGGCCGAAACGGAATGGGCTGACTCATAGGGCTCTCTGAATGAATAGTGCAGAAATAAGACGTGCTTTTTTAGAGTATTTTGCCGCGCACGGGCATCAAGTGGTAGCTTCTAGTTCGTTGGTGCCGGAACAAGACGCGACCCTGTTATTCACCAATGCGGGCATGGTGCAGTTTAAAGATGTTTTTTTGGGACTAGAGTGCCGTCCTTATACCCGAGCGGTTAGTGTGCAACGCTGCTTACGGGCTGGCGGCAAGCACAATGATTTAGAAAATGTCGGCTATACCGCGCGGCACCATACCTTGTTTGAGATGCTTGGCAATTTTAGTTTTGGTGATTATTTTAAACGCGAAGCCATTCAGTATGCGTGGAATTTTTTAACCCAAGTACTCGAAATTCCTGCCAGTAAACTGTGGGTAACGGTCTACGAGGAAGATACAGAGGCTGAGGCTATTTGGCGTAATGAAATAGGTATTGCGCCTGAGCGTATGTCGCGTTGTGGTGCGGCGGATAATTTTTGGTCAATGGGGGATACCGGTCCATGTGGACCCTGCACTGAAATTTTTTATGATCACGGCGAAAGTGTGCTCGGAGGTCCACCGGGTAGTTTAGATGCTGACGGGGACCGTTATGTGGAAATCTGGAATTTAGTGTTCATGCAGTTTAATCGGGATGCTAGCGGCCAATTACACGCGCTACCCAAACCTTCGGTCGATACTGGTATGGGATTAGAGCGGATCGCCGCTGTAATGCAACATGTCCAAAGTAATTATCAAATTGATAGCTTCGTGCGTCTGATTGCGGCCATCGTGGCACTGTTGCCTGATTTGGCTGCCGTCGATGTGCAGCATCCGTCATTAAAAGTCATTGCTGATCATATTCGAGCGTGTACTTTGTTAATTGCTGACGGTGTTTTGCCCAACAATGAAGGGCGAGGCTATGTATTACGCCGAATTATTCGTCGAGCCGTACGTCATGGACATCAATTGGGTTTACCGCTGCCGTTTTTTGCCTTACTGGTTAAGCCATGCATCGATGTGATGGGTGGAGCTTATTCTTTTTTAATGGAGCAACAACATCACATTGAGCAAATTCTTGAGCAAGAAGAGCGTCAATTTGCCCGCACGTTAGAACAAGGCTTGGTGTTACTTAAGCAAGCACTTAAACAGTACGCTAATGCCACCGAAATTCCTGGCGAAGTCGCATTTAAATTGTATGATACCTATGGTTTTCCACTAGATTTAACCGCTGACATAGCGCGCGAGCATCAGTTAACCATTGACCATGCCGGGTTTGAGCGCTGCATGCAGCGTCAGCGCGAGCAATCGCAAACTGCCAGTGTGTTTCGTGCGCAAGATAGTCTAACGAACACAGCACTTGAGCACGTTTCAGAGTTCACAGGTTATCATGAGGTTGCACAGCATGGCGTGATTCAGCGGATAGTTGCAAGTAATGGTCAATCGTTGCCGCGTTTATTGGCGGGTGAGTCGGCGAGCATCGTGTTGGAGTTGACCCCTTTTTATCCAGAAAGTGGCGGTCAAGTTGGCGATCGCGGTGTGTTGCGTGTTGAAGGTGGTGACGGATTGTTTCAGGTTGATGATACGCAACGGAGAGGTCAAGCTATTGTGCATCATGGCCAGTTAATCAGTGGTGCCTGTGCCGTGGGTGATAGTGTGCTAGCAGAAATTGATGTCGATCGGCGCAATGCCGTGCGCCTCAATCACACCGCGACGCATTTATTACACGCGGCGCTAAAACAAATTTTAGGTCAACAAGTACACCAGAAAGGCTCACTAGTCGATGCTGAGCGGGCGCGGTTTGATTTTTCTTATCCTGAAGCGCTAACTGCCCAGCAGTTGGTAGCGATCGAAGCGTTAGTGAATGCGATGATTCGGCAAAATGTGGCAGTTGAAACGGATGTCATGTCAGTCGAGGCGGCGGTAGCCGGTGGTGCGGTGGCTTTATTTGGTGAAAAATACGCAGAGCAAGTGCGTGTGTTATCCATGGGTGAATTATCGAAAGAGTTGTGTGGTGGTACACATGCCTCGCGCACAGGTGATATTGGTTTATTCAAAATAGTCAGCGAATACGGTGTGGCGAGTGGCGTGCGACGAGTCGAGTGGGTGACTGGGATGCATGCTCTTCACTGGGTGAATCGCCAATTAGGGGTTTTAGAGCAACTTGCACAACAGCTGAAGGTCAACACACCAGCGGAAGTGCCTGATAAGTTGGCTCAAGTAGTCGCCGAGGCAAAAGACCAAGAGCGCCGTCTAGCTGACTGGCAACGCCAAATGCTGTTGCAATCGATACCAACGCTGTTGGATGAAGTGCAATTGTGTCATGGAGTCAAGGTGTTGGTGAAACAGTACCAGGCGCTAGATGGTGCCGAGTTACGCTTGGTACTCGATGCGCTGCGTTCACGATTAGATGATGCTGTCATCATTTTGATAGCAATCAACCATGCTACCATGCAAGCTCTGATTGCCGTGAGTTCGTCTCTTTTAGGACGCGTACCCACAGCCGCTGAGCTAATTCGCCAGTTGTGCGGTAAGGGCGGTGGGCGAGCCGATATGGCTCAGGGTGGTGGTCTAGTACCGAACGATTTAGCATTACGATTGCAGCAGCTGGTAACCCGTATTGAGGAGGCAACACGTAACTAGTCGTGAGCATTAATCTGTGCGATAGTAAGATCATAGGCAAGGCATTGTTTTGTCGATTAAGGAGAACATTGTGGAAGCTTCAACTGCAAGGTGCAACTTGAATCAACATACAAAAGAAACTTTAATCAAATCTCACGCACTCATCGTTAAACGCATTGCCTACCACGTATTAGGGCGCTTGCCCCGTTGCATTCAACTTGAAGACCTCATGCAAGCCGGTATGGTAGGTTTACTCGAAGCCGCTGCTCACTACGATGCGAGTAAGGGTGCTTCCTTTGAAACCTACGCTAGTATCCGTATTCGAGGTCACATTCTAGATGAGGTCCGACGCAATGATTGGATTCCTCGCTCGGTCTATCGTAATGCTCGTTTAATTTCTGCTGCGGTGAAGCGGGTAGAAAATCAATTAGGACGTGAAGCAAAAGATCATGAAGTAGCGGCTGAACTTGGTATCAGTCTGCAAGATTACCACAGCATGCTGAATGATTCGAATGGCGCACATTTGTATGGTTTTGAAGATTTAGGTTTAACTGAAGACATGCTGCAAAGCAGTGGTGAGGTTCGGCATCTGACTGAGCCACACATTAGTGCACAACGAGTAGATATGACCCAACGCCTGGCACAAGTGATTGAAGGGTTGCCAAAAAATGAACGCATGGTGCTTTCCCTGTATTACGAACACGATTTAAATTTGAAAGAAATAGGTGACATACTCGGCGTGAGTGAGTCACGTATTTCGCAATTACATAGTCAAGCAACGCACCGTATTAAGGCACGTTTGTAGAACAATACAAGGAGGTATTGATGGAAAACGCTAACGCCGTAACAACTGAGCAGTTGTTACGTGATCCACTACGCAATAAAGGGACGGCCTTTACCCATAAAGAAAGATTAAATTACCATTTGTATGGTTTATTGCCGTTTGCTTGTGAGACAATCGAAGAACAGCTGGTGCGTATCAGAGAAGCGTTTCTAGCGAAAGACTCTGTGTTAGAAAGGCATATTTATTTACGCGCGCTGCAAGATCGCAATGAAGTATTATTTTATCGTTTTCTTCTCGATCACATTGAAGAAATGTTGCCGTTAATTTATACCCCAGTGGTTGGCCAAGCGTGTGAGCTGTTTCATCACATTTATCGCCAAGCACGTGGTTTATTTATTAGTTACCCTGAGCGGGAGCACATGGATCAATGCATTGCGCACTACGCCACTCAGCACAACGTGCGGGTCATCGTCGTGACCGATGGTGAGCGAATTCTCGGTTTGGGCGATCAGGGCGTTGGTGGATTAGGCATACCAATCGGCAAGCTCTCGTTGTATACCGTATGTGGCGGCATTGATCCTAGTTATACCCTCCCCATTGTATTGGATGTTGGGACCAATAATCCGGCTCGCCTTAGTGATCCACAATATTTAGGTTGGCGCCATGCGCGGATTACCGGTGCAGAATACGATGCGTTTGTAGATCAGTTCATTCAAACAATTAAACGCTATTTGCCTGACGTACTATTGCAATTTGAAGATTTTGCGAAGCCGCACGCGTACCCGTTATTAATGCGTTATCGTGATCAATTATGCACCTTTAATGATGACATCCAAGGCACGGCGGCTATTGTTGTGGCTTGCGTACTAGCCGCAACAGAGCTATCCGGTGTCCCACTGCGCGAGCAGCGCATTGCCGTATTAGGCGCTGGGTCGGCTGGTTGTGGTATCAGCGAGTTGTTAGTATTAGCGATGATGCAACAAGGTTTATCCGAGCAAGCCGCTCGAGCGCGTTTTTATCTGGTGGATGAGCACGGTTTGTTGTGTGAGAATGCCACCGGATTACTTCCTTTCCAGCAGCCGTTTGCGCATTCAAAAACGCCGCTTAGTTTAATGGAGGTTATTCAACAGATAAAACCAGGTATTTTACTGGGTGTGTCGGGGAATATCATTATAAAAAACTGGTCCGCCGCCAATGCTAATTTGTATATTTGGCTGGTGGACTATTTTAGCGCGCAATGCGGGAAGAATATTGGCGGAAATATCGGC
>DAIDLK010000047.1 GCA_027449525.1 Legionellaceae bacterium
GGCTCCGGCGCCCGTTCGGCGATGCGCTTCCCGGCCGCGTCATAGACCCGCAGCTTGCCGTCGGCGGCGCTGACGAACAGCCGGTTGTGCGCATCGAACAGCACCCGGCGCACCGGGCCGGCGTAGTCGGCGTCCTGCGCGACCGGCTTGCTTAATGAATTCTGGTTCAACGTAAGCGGCGCCATGAATAACCACGCGGCGTTGATAAGCATTGTCATTAAAGCCTTTTTCTAAACCTTTTAAATTCAATGAATAACCTTTAGAACCCATATAGGTATTTTGCGTAATGTAAGTTCCTAAACTCGTTTGTTTACTCGATACTTGATTTGAGAAATGATTTGGCACTGTAAGACCTGAGTTTCTGCCATGTGCAACGTAGGTATTGTACAGCAATCGTTCGTGTTTAAGATCAAAGATCCACATACGCTGTTGCCACGAAGGCAATGAATAATCAATGACCGTTAATATTGGTTTTTTTACCCCCCCGCGACGGCCGGCTTTTTTGTAGGCAACCAGCGCCATTTTTAACACATGCTTCTTTAACTTCGGCGCTTGACGGCTCAAATGCATCAGCTTACTGCTTAAATTGTTTATACTCACCGCGGAAGATGCTGCGTTGGTGGTTATTTGACTCGTTAGGAAAGCCACAGAAATGAGAGTAAGTAATGAGTTCATAATGCTCCATTTTTCTTAATGTTGGCTTGTGTAAAGCTCACAAAGAAGCATATTATAGCGCCAAGCTATTGAAATGTCAATCAAATTTAGCTTTTATAGCTCACTTGAGCACTTAAGTGAGCATAAATACGGGTTTTTAGCGGGGTGGGTGTATCGGTACTGCATTTCGTGCAGTATTGGATTCTTCGGGAGTCGATGACGCTAGAGGGGGGAACAATGGAGTGGGCGCGGAGGCATTTGTAGAGTGCTGGATGAGCGATTTTGCGCGTGAGTCAGGATTTCTGGTGGTCACCACACGGTTAAAATGCTCGGCAGTGAGTTGCTTGTTGGCGGCTAATAGAGATAGTGCAAGGTATAATTCATAGGATTGTTGATGCGCTAAAATTTGCTCAAAAGCTGTTTGTTTGCTTGAAAAAACATCAAATAGATGATGCTGGCGCAGAAGAGACAAGGACTGTTCCGTCCAGCCGAGTTCATGTTTGGCAAATAATCGTTTGAGATTATCACTAGCGGTGCTCTGGTTTAACAAACCCCATTCACGCAGATGCGTTAAGCATTTGACGGTGGTGGCAGAATCTAAGCTCTTAATTACCTGGTTGAATGATTTCTGTAAGTTTTGCGCTTGATCGTTGCTTTGGGATGGCGCGGCAGAGTGAATGACCCGTAAAGCAGCAACGACTTCAGCCTGGTGGCGGTGAGTACGAATGGCGTCAAAATTGCGTTGAGCTTTGCGTTGATGAATAGGACTATTCATTAACGTGAGTAACGATATGATTTGATCACCGTCTTTAATGTTTTTTAAAGTGTCTAGATTACGTGCTACACGTTGTGTTCCTGCCGGTAAAGTGTGTTCGCTAATTAGATTTTGGGCTAATTGCACCGCGGTGTTATTAAAGAATCGTCTAAATAGACTAGGGAAGAATAGACGCGCAAAAAAACCTGCATGTTGCTCTACTAATTGAATCAATTGCAAAGGAAGTAGTTTGTTACTATTCGTTAGGGCTTGTTTGAGTCTTGCAGGGAAGAAAAAGCGTTGGAAGGCACTTAGGGAATGATAATATTTGGTGGCGTCAGCTATTGCATGGTGAACATTCGGGTCAACCAGTGTATTCAGATAATTAGCATGATCAATGCGCTGTTCTTTCGTTAGGCAGCTGGGTTCAAATAGCCACGCATTGGCTTGAATCAACGGATCGTTAAAAAATACCCCTAACCCTTTTTTGTCAATGGTTTTATGAAAAAAATAGGTACTAGCAAACGCGGTATGCAAGATGTCTAAGCAAGTTGAGCTGGGGTTTTCCAAGGCTTTTTTTAGTTGGCGCGGGAAAAATAAGCGCCCCAAAAAGCCCAGGCGTGTTTGGTAGTGTTGTTTTAGTGCCGTAATTGGTTTAATGAACACAGGCTCTAGCATTTTTATGTCATCCTTTTGGCAGGTTTGAAATTGGTTTCCAGATGGTTAAGGCTTGTCCCTTATGGAGCAAGCTGTTGCTTTTAAGGTGATTCCAAGTGCGGATTTGTTGAATTGACACACCATAGTGTTTGGCCAGTTTGGGGTAAGAATCGTGTTGTTGTACAATGTGAATGACTTGGTAGCTTTTGCCTTGTTTGAGCGTGGTTGTTTTAGTTTTTTTGGGTGGGCTTTTCTTGCTTGGGATAAGTACGTATTGCCCGCGTTGCACGGTGTTAGATTTCATTTGATTGAGTTGTTTTATGGTATCTACGTTCGTTTCGTATCGACGAGCAATTAGCTGCAAATTGTCACCAGCGCTCACTTGATGTCGTTTCCAGCTCACTCGCTCTTCAAGTGGTAAATTGGCTAAATTACGGCTAAAATGCTCCACTTTATCAGCAGGAATGAGCAATTTATACGGGCGGTAAGGTGCTGTAGTCCAATGATTAAAACCGGGATTGAGTTTAATTAGATCTTCATAGGAAATACCAGCTAACTCGGCTGCATGGTTCAAATCAATTTGGCTACCAATGTTCACTTCCTCAAAATAAGGTGTGTGCGGGATATTCGGAAGAGTCACATGATAACGCTGCGGATTTTGAATAATTTCAGCTAAAGCAAGCAAGCGTGGGATATACGCTTTGGTTTCATTGGGCACATGCAACGACCAAAACGAAACGTTGTTGCCTGTTTGCCCGCTAGCTTTGATAATCCTCGCCATCGTGCCCTCGCCAGAATCATAGGCGGCAATGGCTAAAATCCAATTGCCGTGAAAAAAATGATGTAAATAGGTGAGGTAATTGAGCGCTGCATCCGTGGAGGGGCCAATGCTACGACGTCCATCGAACCACCAGTCTCGTTTTAAACCCAAATCAGTTCCAGTACCTGGCATCAGCTGCCATAGTCCAGCAGCCCCTGCACCAGAGTATGCAAAGGGGTCGAATGAGCTCTCGATCATGGGAATAATGGCAATTTCCCCCGGCAAATGACGCTTTTTTATTTCATTAACAATATGATACATGTAGGGTTTGGCACTAGCTAATTCGTTTAGATAGCTAGGGTGAGCAATTAGCCAGCGTAGCTGACTTTGTACCTCAGGGCGATTAAGCTGATGATCAAGAGCAAATTGTTTGCCCATAACTTGCCAAACAGTCAGTTTTTTTGCCCCAATAGCAGGGGCTGACATCAGCAGTATGCTGAGCAGCGTGACAGTAATGGATAAGGCCCACTTCAATATTTTGCCTAAGAGGTCATGAGGACTATTACCCTAGTTTACTCAATAATCCCGTGCAAAGGAAGTCTTTTGGGTCAACATAAAAACAATTAGTATTTATTTTATAAAATAAATACTATAATTAATCTAATCAATTGGTCGTTTGACATGAGGAGTCGTGATGAAAGCGCACAAAGATTACTCAGAAGATCCTTCAGCTATGAATTGGATGGATCAGCATGAAAGCGAAGAAATTTTATTGCACCGAAGACGAACGCGTAAACTGCTTGAGGATCGCATCGAACAAAAACGTTTGCGCCAAGAATTAGATGATTTTGATACAAACGCCGATAATCTCGAGGACGAATTCGACTGGCATGACGATTCTAACTAGCTTGGGAGGGATTTGTGATTGTAATAAGGGGTGAGACTTGTTAGCATTACTGAATCTTTAGTAAGCATCTCTATCCATCTCAAAGGTGTCGATTGATTACAGTGCTTGTTGTTGATGACCACGCATTAGTGCGTATGGGTATTCGGCGTTTGTTAGATGATGTGCCAGATATTACCATCGTTGGTGAGGCTGATTCAGGTGAGGTTGCCTTAAGTTCCGCCAAGCTGTTGCAGCCTGACGTGATGTTCCTGGACATGAAAATGCCTGGAATGGATGGCTGGGAAGTGACCAGAAGATTAAAAAAAACCAATCCAGGCATTAAAATTATCGTATTGACCTCAGTGACAACGGATCCCTTTCCTGGACGTTTATTGCAATTGGGCGCCATGGGGTATTTAACCAAAGAGTCGAGCATGGAGGAAATGGTGCTCGCTATTCGCAAAGTGATGCAGGGACAGCGCTACTTAAGCACCGTCATCGCGCAAAAAATTGCTATCAATAGTTTAGATGATGCGTCAAAATCACCTTTTGAAGGGTTGTCTGAGCGTGAAATGCAGGTGATGTTGATGCTTGCACGGGGCCTTTCCGTACCTAAGATTGCCAGCTTATTATTTTTGAGTACTAAAACAGTGAACGGTTACCGATACCGTATGTTTGAGAAGCTTGGGGTCAACAATGATGTGGAGTTAATTTATTTGGCGATGCAGCATCGTGTCATTCCCGCTCCAACTGACGTTGTCTAATTCTCATGACACGGCCGTCTGTTCTTGATACCGTTGCACGCCTTCCCTCTGACCCAGGGGTTTATCGGATGCGCAATGCTGACGGTGAAGTGCTTTATGTGGGTAAAGCCCTTAATTTGAAAAAAAGGGTGGCAAGCTACTTTAAGTCCAACACGCAAAGTAGCAAAACTGATGCCCTGGTGAGTCAAATTGCCTCTATCGAGGTAACCGTTACGCGCACAGAAATTGAAGCATTATTACTCGAAAGTAGTCTGATTAAAGCGTTGCGACCAAAATACAACGTGTTAATGCGTGATGATAAGTCTTATCCTTATCTGCATTTAACCTTGGCACATACTTTTCCCAGTTTAAAAACGGTGCGTTGTAAACAAAAACCGCAACAAACCGGCTACTACGGACCGTATCCAAGTTTGTATGCAGTACGTGATACGCTGAATTTAATTCAAAAGCTGTTTAAGCTGCGTAATTGTAGCAATGCTTTTTTTAACGCACGTTCTCGCCCCTGTTTACAATACCAGCTGCAACGATGCACTGCACCCTGTACTGGATTCATTTCAGCCGAAGATTACGCCGTCTCAGTGCACGAAGCGCAACAATTTTTACAAGGCAAATCGTTACAGGTCATTCGTCGCTTTGAACAGCGCATGCAAGCGGCGGTTGAGCGCATGGCGTTTGAAGAAGCGGCAGTCATTCGCGATCAAATTCAATCGTTACGCCATATCCAAGAGCAGCAGCATGTGGTGCGCTTGCGCGGTGATGTCGATGTCATCGTCATGCAGGTTCGCCCTGGTTTTGCCTGTATTCAGTGGGTGATGGTGCGGTCCGGTCAGGTTTTAGACAGCCAAGCTTTTTTCCCGCGGGTGCCGCGGTTCAGCAGTCGTGTGGATGATTTATCGCAGCAAGTGTTCGAGGGCTTTGTGACGCATTTTTATCAAAGCAATCCGGCACGCATTCCGCCACTGATTGTGACCGATAGAGAGGAGTTGTCGCATACTGCCCTAGCCCGTGTGCTCAGCACCTGGCGTGGGCGGGTGTGTCGAATCATCACGCGCGCGCGCGGTGATAAAGCCAAGTGGCTTGAGTTCGCGCAAGCTAATTTGCAGCAAGCGAGTTTAAATTATGATCGTGATGCACGAATTCAGCAGCAGCGCAATGCAGCTTTACAACAATTATTGGCGCTAACAGTGCCAATTCAGCACATCGTTTGTTTTGATATTAGTCACACCCAAGGTCAAGAGACGGTGGCCTCGTGCGTGGTGTTTGATCAACAGGGTCCGTGCAAACGAGCCTATCGACGTTTTATTATGCGAGGAATCATCCCGGGTGACGATTATGCCGCCATCGAACAAGCGGTCACGCGATATTTAGCGCGTTTAACCGCCGAGGCTTGGCCTGACGTGATGATTATCGACGGTGGAAAGGGGCAAGTTGGGATGGCGCAGAAGGCATTGCAGGCTTATCCGCAGCAGACGGTAAAATTACTTGGTATTACGAAAGGAGAGGGACGGAAAGCTTGCTTTGATCGAGTGTACGATGCTGATACAAAAGCTGAACTAACGGTAAGAGACGATTCACCCGCACTACATTTAGTGCAACACATTCGAGACGAAGCACACCGTTTTGCCATTAGTTTGCATCGTAAAAAAAGGCAAAAAGCTAGCTTAAGTTCATCGTTGTTGTCGATTCCTGGCATTGGCAGTAAACGACGCCAGGCGCTACTTCAGCGTTTTGGTGGTTTGCGCGAATTAAAAAGAGCTTCAGTGGAGGAGATCGCGAAAGTGGACGGCATTAGCAGTCAATTGGCGCAGGCGATTTATCAACATTGCCATGCTTCTGACTAGGGTCTGTTGACATTTCACCTGCCGCCTACGTGCCGCGGTCCGCGGCATCCAGCAGATGGTCAAATTAAAAGCCTAACTCTCCATGATGCCGTCATTTAATACTTGGATGTCTTCTGACTTCGGATTTGTTTCATAGCTTATTTGGTAGTTCATTAATTTTCAGCCGTTTTTTAAAATCGTTTAATAATGCTTCTGCTTGGGCAATACAGTTTACTACCGTACTCTCAGGAATAATATCCCCTGAATAATCGGCAATATTGCGTTGCTTACGCATAGCATCAAGTATAATCACTATTTTTTTATCGGTTCCTAAAGTCTGAGGCAATAACTGAATCATTGTTTGATGATGGCCAGGCTTAGACGTTAAAGTTCGATATCCATTGGCTTGAAGCGCTGCATTTGCTAACTGC
>DAIDLK010000048.1 GCA_027449525.1 Legionellaceae bacterium
ATGGGGCTAGCGTTGCGCGAGGAACATAAAGAGCAACGCGCGATTGAATTTTATCGCCTATTATCTTCGTTTGATTACATGTCTTCGACACCCACTTTATTCAACGCAGGTACCTTTCGCCCACAATTATCCAGCTGCTATCTCACTACCGTTCCTGATGACTTGGATGGTATTTACGGTGCAATTAAAGACAATGCGTTATTATCAAAATACGCAGGCGGTCTTGGCAATGACTGGACGCACGTGCGCGCCATGGGCTCACGCATTAAAGGTACTAATGGACGCTCACAAGGCATTGTACCGTTTCTTAATGTAGCCGATGCCACCGCAGTTGCCGTCAATCAAGGCGGCAAGCGTAAAGGAGCCGTGTGTGCTTACCTCGAGTGTTGGCACCGTGATGTAGAAGAATTTCTTGATTTACGTAAAAACACCGGGGACGACCGACGACGTACGCACGATATGAACACGGCGCTGTGGGTTCCTGATTTATTCATGAAGCGCGTTCATCAAGAAGGTGAATGGACCCTCTTTTCTCCTGACGAGGTACCTGAGTTACACGATTGCTACGGTAAAGCCTTTGAAGCGTTGTACCTCACCTATGAACAACACGCCAGAGAAGGAAAAATTCACAACGCGAAGACCGTTCCTGCGCTTAAATTATGGCGTAAGATGCTCTCAATGCTGTTTGAGACAGGTCATCCGTGGCTTACGTTCAAAGATCCCTGTAATATTCGCTCGCCACAGCAACACGCTGGCGTGATCCACAGTTCGAATCTCTGCACGGAAATCACCTTAAATACCTCTTGGGATGAGATAGCTGTGTGTAATTTAGGCAGTATCAATCTTCCAGCCCACATTGAAAATGGTCAATTGAACGCCGTTAAACTAAAACAAACCATCCATACTGCGATACGCATGTTAGACAACGTCATTGACATTAACTACTACTCTGTACCCCAAGCACGACACTCTAATCTCAAGCACCGTCCCATCGGACTGGGCATCATGGGTTTTCAGGACGCGCTGTATTGCTTAAACCTAGACTATAGCTCTGATGCCGCAGTGACCTTTGCTGATCAATCCATGGAGCTGGTTAGCTATTACGCAATTGAAGCGTCTTCTGATTTAGCGAAAGAACGCGGCCGGTACTCTAGTTTTGAAGGTTCTTTGTGGAGCCAAGGTATCCTGCCAATCGATTCCATTGCGCGCTTACAACAAGAACGGGGTGAGTGGCTTGAACAAGACCAATCGTCTACCCTAGACTGGGATGCGCTGCGTACGAAGGTACGCACCCAGGGAATGCGTAACTCCAATGTGATGGCGATTGCACCCACCGCAACAATATCTAATATCTGCGCTGTATCACAATCAATTGAACCAACTTACCAAAATTTATACGTTAAATCCAACCTCTCTGGCGAATTTACGGTCGTTAACCCTTACCTTGTTAATGAACTAAAGGCCCTTAATTTATGGGACGAGGTCATGATCAACGATCTAAAATATTTTAATGGCAGCGTACAAGCCATTAGTCGTATCCCTCAGGCACTCAAGCAACGTTATGCAACTTCGTTTGAAATTGCACCGCATTGGTTAATTGAGGCAGCGTCTAGACGACAAAAATGGCTTGATCAAGCTCAGTCACTGAACATCTATATGGCAAAGCCATCTGGTAAAAAGTTAGACGATGTATACCGGCTCGCTTGGGTACGTGGTTTGAAAACTACTTATTATCTGCGCAGCCTTGGAGCTACTAATGCAGAGAAATCAACGGTTACCGATAGCGCGCTCAATGCTGTAAAAATCGAGGAGCCCAAAAGCTGCTCTATTCTTGATCCAGACTGTGAAGCCTGCCAATAACTTAAGGAGAATCAATATGTCAATCACCACAACCAACACTGACTCCCATGCGGTACAAACTGTTAACAACACGGGGTTAGAATTATTCGAGTTGGGTGCGAATCGCATTCAAGTGGACGACAAACAAATCATTAATTGCCGCGCCGATTTAAATCAGTTGGTGCCGTTCAAATATCCCTGGGCTTGGGATAAATATTTAAACGCCTGCGCGAACCACTGGATGCCAAATGAAATTAGCATGAGTGCTGATTTGGCGTTGTGGAACAATCCACAAGGCTTGAGTGAAGATGAACGTCTAATTGTTATGCGTAATCTCGGTTTTTTCTCCACCGCCGATTCACTGGTAGCCAATAACTTAGTGCTTGCGGTATATCGCCACATTACCAATCCAGAATGCAGGCAATACTTGCTCCGTCAAGCTTTCGAAGAAGCACTACATACCCACGCGTATCAGTACATCATCGAAAGCTTAGGTCTAGATGAAGCGGAAGTATTCAACATGTACCGTGAAATCCCATCCGTGGCCACAAAAGCTGCGTGGGCACTACCGTTTACCCAAAGCTTAGGCGACCCAAACTTTTTTACTGGCACACTAGCAAACAATCAACGTCTGTTGCGTGATTTAATTGCTTTTTACGTGGTGTTTGAGGGCATTTTCTTTTATGTGGGCTTTACGCAAATTTTATCCATGGGGCGACGAAATAAAATGATCGGCACTTCAGAACAGTTCCAATACATTTTGCGCGATGAATCCATGCACATGAACTTTGGGATTGACGTCATCAACCAAATCAAAATAGAAAATCCAGCTATCTGGACTGATGCGTTTAAACAAGAAATGGTTGATTTGATTAAACAAGGTGTTGAACTCGAGTATCAATACGCGCGCGATACGATGCCAAACGGTATCTTAGGCATGAATGCCAGTATGTTCGAGGAGTACTTGCATTTTATTGCTAACCGTAGGCTAGCTCAAATTGGCTTACCAGAACAATACCCTGGCGCCACGAATCCGTTTCCTTGGATGAGTGAAATGCTCGACTTGAAAAAAGAGAAAAATTTTTTTGAAACACGAGTTATCGAGTACCAAGCTGGTGGAACACTGAATTGGGATGAGTAGTCACAACAACGTTCTGCTTGCCCAAGCTGGCTCTTGGGCAAGCGTTAAGTTGCGGCGTGTGGTAGCCAGTCGCACTAAATTAGGTCTACATGTTTGGTATTTCTGCATAGTTAGGCAATAAAAACCAGCCGGACTTGGTGCAACCATCTTGCCCATTTCATTCAAAAAAGCTAATCGCTTAATCCATTGCTCGTGACGCAATGGCGGAAGGTAGTAAAAAGAATCAAAGCAGCGTTGACGGTAACCGCGCCGCAATAAGCTTTGTTGTAAATACAACGGAGAAATCAATGTGGCAGCTTGTCCACCAAAGCAGTTTATCAAGCCTAAACGTAATGCCAAACCCCATAAACTAAAGGGATTAATCCCCACCACAATCACATGCCCCATTGGTGCTAAAATACGATCGATTTCATCCAAGGGATTTTTTTCCCAACCCAATGCCTCCATGCTAAACAGTGCCAACACACCATCCACACTGTTGCGATTTAGCGGTAGAGCATTCAGGGAAGAAACAACAGCCGGAGATGATACGCTTAAACAAGGGCTTATCATCCATTGACGACGAAAGTTAAGCGCAGGTAACCAAGAATTTTCGCCACCACTACCTAACTGCAACAATGCATTGCCACAACAATCGTCAGGCAGGCGTGCCAAACGCGCAGCGCATGCCTGCCCAATATCGAACCCTTGAGCGGTACGGAACCAATCATCGAGTGCCCGGTATTTTGTTTTTTGATCATCCAAGCTCAAGGGACTATCCAAACGATTGGGCACTCATAGTGTTTTACCATAAGGGCCTGTTCACGTGCAACCAATGCAATGCTAAACTAGCTGCAACTGTGCATTATTTTTTCAAGGAAATCATATGACGGAACAATACAATGCAGAAGCGATCGAGGTTTTAAACGGCCTGGAACCTGTGCAGCGTAGACCGGGGATGTACACCGACACCTCACGCCCCAATCATTTAGCGCAAGAGGTGATTGATAACAGTGTCGATGAAGTATTGGCGGGCTTTGCTTCGCATATTACCGTCACATTACACACCGATGGATCAGTTGAAGTAGAAGATAACGGGCGGGGCATGCCAGTTGATTTGCATCCTCAATTGGGGGTCAGCGGAGTCGAAGTTATCATGACACGCTTGCATGCTGGTGCAAAATTTTCAGACAAAAATTATACTTTTTCTGGTGGTCTACACGGCGTAGGAGTCTCCGTGGTCAATGCACTTTCGCAACGCCTAGAAGTGACGATCAAACGCCAAGGCACTATTTATCATATGGTGTTTGCTGATGGTGAAAAGCAACAAGAATTAAGCAAAATTGGCAGCATCAGTAAAAAACAAACTGGCACAATCATTCGCTTTTGGCCAAATGCACAATATTTTGACACCACCCGTATTGCCGTTAAACCACTGGTGCACTTATTACGCGCTAAAGCCATCTTATGCCCTGGTTTATCCATGACCTTTATCAATCAAATGACCCAAGAAACTGAGCATTGGTGCTTTGACCGGGGCTTAACTGACTACCTCAAGCAAACCCTACCACAAGATTATCTGCCTGAAGAGCCTTGGTCTGGAGAATTTAACAGTGAAGATGCTCAGGTCCATTGGGCACTGGCTTGGTCAGAGTCTTCCACCGCGTTACAAAATGAAAGTTATGTGAATCTGATCCCAACAATCCAAGGCGGTACGCATGTTAATGGCTTACGTGCCGGATTATTCGATGCAATGAATGAGTTTTGCGAACAGCGCAATTTACTGCCGCGAGGAATTAAGCTAACAGCAGACGATTTGTGGGAACCCTGTCAGTATATTTTATCCGTCAAAATGAAAGAACCTCAATTTGCTGGTCAAACCAAAGAGCGCCTTAGCTCGCGCTCCATTACCCAAGTGGTCAGTAAAGGTGTGCAAGATGCTTTTGCCTTATGGCTCAATGATCATCGTTCCGCTGGGGAGTTGTTAGCGGCCTTGATCATTGAGCGAGCACAAAAACGGTTACGTCAAGCAAAATTAGTCGCGCGCAAACGCATTCATCAAGGTCCAGCATTACCTGGCAAGCTAGCCGATTGCCTACAACAAGATCTCAGCCAATCCGAATTATTCATGGTTGAGGGAGATTCGGCCGGTGGTTCAGCAAAACAAGCACGTAATAAAGATTTTCAAGCCATCCTGCCGTTACGAGGGAAAATATTAAACACCTGGGAAGTGGACTCCGCCCAAATTTTAGCTTCACAAGAAATTCATGATATTGCAGTAGCAATTGGTGTCGACCCAAACTCAGATGATATCAGCAGTTTACGTTATGGAAAGTTGTGTATTTTAGCCGATGCAGATTCAGATGGTGCCCACATTGCCACCCTGTTGTGCGCGTTATTTCTTCGGCATTTTAAACCATTAGTGCAAGCCGGACACGTCTACATTGCCATGCCACCACTCTACCGCATCGATGCCGGCAATAGCGTTCACTACGCATTAGATGACGAAGAAAAAGAACTTCTTTTACAAAAATTAGCTCAATCGAATCGCAACAGAATTACTATTCAACGTTTTAAAGGGCTCGGCGAAATGAACCCGTTGCAATTGCGTGAAACCACCATGCACCCCACTACCCGGCGCCTAGTTCAACTAACACTCATGGATGAAACCAAAGCCATCGCCTTGATGGACATGCTGCTCGCCAAAAAAAGAGCGCATGACCGTAAGGCATGGCTAGAGGACAAAGGCAATCTAGCGCGTATTTGAACCGCCGTGAAGCACTACAGCCAGGCTGGGCTCAGCATGGTTTGTCGGCTGGGACGGCGGGAAAAAATTGCTTTGCCCTAAGGCTTTTTTAGCAAGTGCTTGACCGGCTTTGGACGATTGTAACGCCTGTCGCAATGAGTTGGGTTGCTTCGACATAAACACTTGCGCTGCCAACAACGCATTTTCAGTAGTGGGGCAATTTATTTTTGCCATTAAAACATACAATTGTAATAAGAACTCAAAATCAGTTTGTTCAGGCTTTGCTATCAAATTATTCGCGCATTGCGCACTGAGATAACCGGCTATTGCCAAGGCGTTATCGCTCACGAGTGCCTCACGTCGTAATTGATCGCGAATACCACGCTGCAAAGCCGGTTCAAGGTCCCTAAACCGTTCTACAATGGTGTTTAATAACTGATTAGCCAGTACGACTAAAGCCCGTTCGCTGGGAGTATGCGGGCCTGGTTTCGCATAAAAAAACAAACAGGGCATCCAGGGGCTGTTCTCATCGGAAGAACTATTGGCTAAAACGCATGCATCACACGTCGACTTATCCATGAAGACTTGCAGATTTGGTCCGTTCAAAGACGACAATACTTCCCGTCTGAAAAATAACGGAGAAGTCAGTAACATCAATAACGGCGTAAAGAGCAAATCTACTTTGGTAAAGCGACTTAAGAAACTAATGAGCTCTGGATATAAGAATTGATGGTGAATGAACGTCAATGGGAAGATATGTCGAATAGCATGTAATCTAATCCAGCCTTCATCAACAGGCTCTTTCGGCCGCGTCATCGATTGTACCAGCGGCAGATGCGATTTTTTTTTCAATGCACTTAATGTTTCGATACGCATTGGTAACACCTGCATCGTGGCACCGAATTCGATTGCCAAACGGATAAAATCCAAATGACTT
>DAIDLK010000049.1 GCA_027449525.1 Legionellaceae bacterium
GTCCTGTTAAACTGATCAGAGGGATATTTAAGCGTTTTAAAAACGGCAATAACGTAATTAATTCGTGCGTATTTCCAGAGTAGGAGACCGCGAGCACAACGTCGTTGGGTGTTATCATACCAAAGTCACCGTGACTAGCTTCACCGGGGTGCATGAAAAAAGCGGGTGAGCCCGTGCTGGCTAAGGTTGCTGCTATTTTTTTACTAATGTGACCGGACTTGCCCATGCCTGTGACCACAATGCGACCTAAGCAGGCTAAGAGCAGCTTGCAGGCGGTATTGAAGCGTTCATCAAGGCGTTGCGTTAAATTGAAGATAGCTTGAGCTTCCGTTTCGATGACGGCAAGCCCGAGTGCACAAAAATTCATAGACATTGAGTACTGAATTACAATGAAACCAGCTTAGCATACTATTGTTTTCACCGACAGTGTATACTAACCGAATAACAGCTGCCAAGACGATTTGGAATGAATGAAAATTCTGTTGTAATTCAAAATGTTAACTTTATCCACCAGGATAAAAAGTTATTTACTGGACTTGATTTGCAGGTGATGCGCGGTAAAATCACTGCCATTATGGGGCCCAGCGGGAGCGGTAAAACCACGTTGCTGCAATTAATTGGCGGGCTGCTGACACCCACGACTGGCGAGGTGTTGGTTGAGGGGCGCGCGATTCATCGTGTTCCTCAATCTGAACTCTACCAAGCGCGGCGCAACATGGGTTTGCTATTTCAAAATAGTGCGCTGTTTACCCATTTGTCGGTATTTGATAACGTTGCCTTTCCTTTGCGTGAACACACCAGGCTCAGTCCTTCAATGGTACGCGATATTGTGTTAATGAAACTGCAAGCCGTTGGTCTTAGGGGGGCGGCAAAACTCATGCCAGCGCAACTTTCAGGTGGAATGGCCAGGCGAGTGGCGTTAGCGCGCGCCATAGCGCTCGACCCAATATTAATGATGTACGATGAACCTTTCACCGGTCAAGATCCAATTTCAATGGGGGTGTTGGTCTGTCTCATCCAACAACTGAATCAATTGTTGCAGACAACCACCATTATCGTTTCGCATGATGTGGTTGAGACGTGCTCGATTGCCGATTATGTGTATTTGTTAGCTGGTGGGCGAGTGATTGGCCAAGGGACTCCGGCCGCCTTGAAAGAATCAACCGAGCCACAAGTGAGGCAGTTCATGCATGGTGAAGCAGATGGTGTGGTGCCTTTTCATTACCCTGCGCGCGCCTTTCATGAGGAGTTACTGGATGCTTAATTGGTTGACTGATTGTGGCCGCGCTGGGCGTTTTTTGTGGTACGTGGTGTATCGCAGGCCTGATTTACGTCGTTTAGGGCCTGATTTGTGGCGACAGTTGTATTTTGTTGGTGCATTATCTTGCTTGATTGTCGTAGTATCAGGGTTATTCATTGGTATGGTGGTTGGGCTGGAAGGCTACCATACTTTGCAAAAATTTGGTGCAACGAGTCAACTAGGTCAGTTATTAGCACTTAGCATTGCGCGCGAATTAGGCCCAGTAATCAGCGCACTGCTCTTTGCTGGCCGCGCCGGATCAGCTTTAGCGGCAGAAATTGGGCTGATGAAAGTAACAGAGCAATTAGCAAGTATGGACATGATGGGAATTGATCCCCTAGCGCGTATTGTTTATCCACGCTTTATTGCCGGCTTAATAGCATTACCGTTGTTAGCATTAATCTTTGCCGCCGTGGCCATTTATGGTGGTTATTGTGTTGGAGTGTTGTGGTTAGGGCTCGACTCCGGTACGTTTTGGTCCAATATGCGGTCAGCGGTCAGTTTGCCGACAGACGTAATGAACGGTGTCATTAAAAGTATTGTATTTGCCTGCTTAGTCATTTGGATTGCAGTGTATCAGGGCTTTACCTGTGTGCCCACGGCAGAAGGCATTAGTTCCTCGACCACTCGAGCGGTGGTGTATGCCTCACTTGCCGTGCTAGGGTTTGATTTTTTATTGACTGCACTGATGATTGGAGGAGTATAAATGAGTAAGCAGCGTCGGCTTGATACAGCGGTTGGATTGTTTATGTTGCTGGGATTGGTGGCGCTGTTCATCATGATCACCCAAGTGAGCGGCTTTAATGGTTTTTCATTTCAGCGAGACTATTTAGTGAGTGCTGATTTTGTGAACGTCGGCGGACTGAAGGTGCGCGCCCCGGTGACGATCGCTGGGGTCAAAGTGGGGGAAGTTCAATCAATCAAGTTACTACCCGGCCAATTAAACGCGCGAGTTACCATGCGTTTGCATGCGCAGCCACTTATCCCTTACGATGACGTTTCGGCACGCATCCTGACCGAAGGTTTGTTAGGGTCTAATTACGTGAGCCTGGTGCCTGGTTTTGATAATGAAGGCTCTGATCATCCTTTTTTGCGCGCGGGCGATCACATCGCTAAAACGCAAGAAGCGATGGTGCTGGAAAATTTAATTGGTCAATTATTATTCTCAATTAAAAAGTAGGAGTAGCATGATGCGTGTGCAATTCAAGTGGGTCTGGTTTGGTGTGTGTTTGATTCTTGCAGCGGTAGTGAATGCTGCCCCCGATGAGTCAGCCTTGCCAATGTTACAAAAAGCAGCACAGCAGATAATAAGCACGCTAAAAACCAACCAGGCCCGCTTAAAGAGTGACCCGAGCATCATTCAACAGGTAGTTGAACGCTACTTATTACCGCATGTGGATGTGGTCGGTATGTCGCGTTCAGTGCTTGGTCGTAATCAATGGAGTAAGGCAACCAATGCTGAAAAACAGGCCTTTACCCAAGCATTTACACAGTTGGTGGTGAGAACCTATTCCTCACCTTTAGCACAATATTCTGGCGAGACGGTGGTGTTTGCTAAACAACAAGAAACAGCGCCTGATGGGCATTTTGCGCGTGTGAATAGCGTTATTCATCGTCCCAATGGCCAAGCGATTCCATTGACGTATGCGTTAGTATTACAGCAGAGAGACTGGAAAGTATACGATTTAACGATTGAGGGAGTTAGCCTGTTGCAAAGCTTTAGAAATCAATTTAGTGCAGCTTTGCAAACCTCTACGCTACAGGCATTAATCGAACAAATGAAGAAGCGCAATGCAACAACTGCTTAAGCTTAACCATCAATTAACGTTTTACACCGTGAATGGTCTTCTCAAAGACTTGCAGGCGATGATGCTCGGTAACTCTGCTACAGCAGTGGTGCTCGATTTGCAATCCGTTACTGCATGTGACAGTGCTGGATTGGCGTTGTTGATTGAACTAAAGCGCTGGTGTGCTAAGCAAAAAAAAACCCTGCAATTGGTTAGCATGCCGCACTCGATTAAAATGCTGGCTAGATTTTGTGGTGTAGACGATTTACTACAGGGGTAGAGAGTGAGCGTGCAAGAATTAGAACAGTGTCTGCAGGACTTGCCTGGCGTTAAAATGGTTCGCGCAACAGGGGACGGTTACCGTTACGAATTACTCGTGGTATCCGATTGTTTTATTGGTTTGTTACCGGTGGCCAGGCAAAAATGGGTTTACGCGCAATTAGGTAATTTAATTACATCAGGACGTGTGCATGCAATTACCTTGCGTACATTGACTAAGGACGAATGGGAGAAGCAGCATGGATAAATTGATTATTCATGGCGGTAAGGCTTTACAAGGTGAAGTGACTATATCAGGTGCTAAAAACGCCGCATTACCAATCATTGCCGCTACTTTACTAGCCAGCGAGCCAGTCTTATTGAATAATGTTCCCCGCTTGAAAGATGTAGAGACCATGGTGGCCTTGTTAACTCAATTAGGAGTGCGGGCTCACTTTAGTGATGAAAATCAGCTGACGGTTGATGCCAGTGGTGTGAATCAGTTTACTGCCCCTTATGAATTAGTAAAAACGATGCGTGCATCGATTGTGGTGTTAGGCCCCTTGCTGACGCGCTTTGGACAAGCGGACGTCTCGTTACCGGGAGGGTGTGCGATCGGCACCCGCCCTGTGGATTTGCATTTAAAAGCATTGTCTGCTATGGGTGCGGATATTAGTGTACAGAATGGTTTTATTAAAGCCCGAACAAAACACGGTCGTTTACAAGCTAAAACGCTTGTATTTGATAAAATTACCGTCACTGGTACCGAAAACGTGTTGATGGCCGCTGTACTCGCCGATGGTAAAAGTGTCATTAAAAACGCCGCGAGAGAGCCAGAAATACTTGATTTAGCTAATTTTCTAAATAAAATGGGCGCTCGTATTACTGGTGCAGGCACGCACACGATTGAAGTTGAGGGGGTGGAGGCCTTATCTGGCACAACCTACTCAGTGATGCCTGATCGCATTGAGGCCGGTACTTACCTTGCGGCGGCGGCCGCAACGCGTGGGCGGGTAACGCTAAAGCATGTTAAACCAGATAATCTATTATCCATGTTGTGTAAATTTGAAGATGCTGGTGCATCAGTAACGTTAGGCGAGGATTGGATTACTCTAGACATGCATCAGGTGCGTCCGCTAGCCGTGGATATTTCGACGGCACCTTATCCGGGAATTGCAACCGACATGCAAGCACAATTTATGGCGATGAATGCTGTTTCACAAGGAGCCGCAACCGTCGTTGAAACGATCTTTGAAAATCGCTTTATGCATATTCAGGAATTACAACGCATGGGAGCCAACATTCGTTTAAACGGTAACACAGCCATGATAACTGGCATAGAGTATCTAACCGGTGCTCCTGTGATGGCAACGGATCTTCGTGCATCAGCGGGGTTAATTTTGGCGGGTTTAATGGCAGAAGGCAAAACCGTGATTGATAGAATTTACCATGTTGATCGAGGCTACGAACAAATTGAACTAAAATTAGCAAGTTTGGGCGCTGACATAGTGCGGTGGCGTGAGTGAATGATGGCCGAATTACGCGCAATGCGCTAAATGATTATTTAGCTAATTATTTAGCAACTGAACGATTTCAAGATTACAGCCCAAATGGGTTGCAAGTGGAAGGGCGTGATACTATTACGCGTGTTTGTACCGCGGTTACGGCATCAGAAGACATTATCTTAGCGGCTATTCACCAACAAGCCGATGCGTTGTTGGTGCATCATGGTTTTTTTTGGTCAGGTGAGCCAGCGATTATTTGTGGGGTCAAACGACGACGGCTGCAACCACTGCTGCAGCACGAACTCAATCTTTTTGCCTATCATTTGCCTCTCGATTGCCATCCAGTGATCGGCAACAATGCTTGTATTGGGCGGTTGTTGCAGGTGAATGATGTTAAGTCGCACGTGGCGGGTAAAACGCCTGGTTTGTTGTGGTCAGGTTGTTTGGCGGAGACACTCACGCCGCAAGCATTTTTGCAACGTTGTCATAGCGTGTTCAGGCGCGAGCCCCAAGCTGTGTATGCCAATGAAGGTTTGATTGAACGGGTTGCTTGGTGCAGTGGTGCCGCACAAGATTTTATTCAATTAGCCGCCGCTATAGGCGCACAAGCTTATGTCAGCGGTGAAATTTCAGAACGTACCTACTATCAAGCCAAGGAGCTGGGCATTCATTATTTTGCATCCGGGCATCACGCAACTGAGCGTTTTGGCATTCAGGCATTGGGTGAGCATCTCAGGCAGAGATTTGGCATTCAGCATGAGTTTTTAGACAGTGACAATCCCGTTTAAGCAACAAGACATCTTACTGACACTCTTGCTAGGCGTGCTACTTTTGCTACAAATTACCGCCGCTTGGTCATTTACTATCGATGATATGTACATCACGCTGCGCTATGCCAAGCATTGGGTCGATGGTTTAGGACTTTTATGGAACAGGGGTGAACCCCCGATTGAAGGTTACTCTAATTTTAGCTTCGTAGTGTTGGCAAGCATCAGCCTGTTGGTGCACGCCGATCCGGTGCTGATACTAAAATGTGCTGGCGTGTGTGGTTTATGTGTGCAATTGTTGGTCTTGTATCGTCTTGCGCGCGTGTGGCTTCCACCGACATTAGCCTTTTGGCCTTGTATTTGGTTATCCGCTTATCGTGGAGAAATTCTTTGGAGTGTTAGTGGACTAGAAACTTCCGTTTATCAGTTTTTACTGACGCTTGGATTGTTATTACTGCTGCAAGCACGAAAAAGCAGCTATTTATGGGCGGGCGTAAATTTTGCTGTAGCAGGAATGACCCGCCCTGAGGCTCCTTTATTCGTTGTATTGAGCGTTGTGTTGCTAGCCTATCAAGCAGTAAGAAAGCCTAAGGAGCAGCTTTGGTATGGGCTAATGATTTTCATCGTGACATTTAGCGTTTGTTTTTTTCCCTATTTGCTGTGGAAGTGGTATTACTATGGGCAATTATTGCCAAATCCAGTGGTCTGTAAAGCATTACTTGATTGGTCAGATTGGCGTTTAGATGGTGCTTATTTACGTTTGTTAGGGCCATTTTTTCTGGCTGCTATTCCAGCGCTCGTAGGCACGGTAAGTGGTCCGAATCTCATCTGGTTATGGGCGCCCAGTGTGGTGTACCTGGTGGTATGTTATGGTGCTGATCCGATTGTTGCATTTGAAAATCGTTTGTTTTTACCCGCATGGGCGCTTTTTTTGCCCTGTAG